>NZ_JBFAKW010000027.1:0-89948 GCF_040655955.1 Streptomyces sp. NPDC050263
GACGACGGCCCAAACCGCAGACGGACAGAGGCGATGTGACGCCCTCGGCCCTGAACCGGCAACTCGGAGAAGCCCGCTTAACACCAGTCACCTAGAGGCCGACGCCCACCATCACCGGCTCGTTGACCAGCGTGACGCCGAAGGCCTCGCGAACCCCGGCGACGACCTCGCGGGCCAGCGCCAGCAGGTCCTCCGTGGTGGCCGCGCCGCGGTTGGTGAGGGCGAGGGTGTGCTTGGTGGAGATGCGGGCGGGCCCGCTGCCGTACCCCTTGGTGAAGCCCGCCTTGTCGATCAGCCAGGCCGCCGACGTCTTCGTGCGCCCCGTGCCGGCCGGATAGGCGGGCGGCTCCACGCCGTCGCCCAGCCGCTCCCGCACGCGCGCGTGGAACACCGCGAAGTCGGCGTCGGTGAGGATCGGGTTGGTGAAGAACGACCCGGCCGACCAGGTGTCGTGGTCCTCGGGGTCGAGGACCATGCCCTTCCCGGCGCGCAGCTTCAGCACGGTCTCGCGGGCCTCGGCGAGCGGTACCCGGTCCCCGGGCTCGACGCCCAGCGCGCGTGCCGTCTCGGCGTACTTCAGGGGCGCCGACAGCCCGTCCGCGTCCTCCAGTTCGAACCGGACGCGCAGGACGACGTATCTCTCGGGGTCGGCCTTGAAGCGGCTGTGGCGGTAGGAGAAGGCGCACTCCTCGGCGGTGAGCGCGACCGTCTCGCCCGCCCGGCGGTCGTAGGCGATGACCTCGGTGATCGTCGAGGACACCTCCTGGCCGTACGCCCCGACGTTCTGGATCGGGGTGGCGCCCGCCGAGCCGGGGATGCCGGCCAGGCACTCGATGCCGGCGAGCCCGGCCTCCACGGTGCGGGCGACGGCGTCGGTCCACACCTCTCCGGCCGCCAGTTCCAGCCGCGTGCCCACGAGTTCGCACCCGCGTGTGGCGATGCGCAGCGCGGTGCCCTCGAAGCCCTTGTCGCCGATGACGAGGTTCGACCCGCCGCCGACGATCAGCAGCGGCGTGCCGTCGGCGTCGGCCTCGCGCACGGCGGCGATCACCTCGGCGTCGGTCGTCGCGGTCACCAGCCTGGTGGCGGGACCGCCCAGCCGGAAGGTGGTCAGCGGGGCGAGCGGGGCGTCCTGGAGTTCCTGCACGCGCCCAAGCCTACGAGACGGCGCCGACAGCCCCGTCCGCCCCGGACCGGCAGCCGCGCCCGCCCCACTGCACGCGCGCGTACGGCCCCGCCGAAGTGGACGGGACCGTACGCGCGCGTGCCCAGTGCCTCAGCGGGCGGCGGTCTCCAGGACGGGCGCCGGCTGCTCGACCGTCTCTGTCACGACCTGGGGCGCTCGCCGCCCGGCCGGTATCAGCAGGGCCGCGATGCCGGCGAGGGCCACCACGGCCGAGCCGGTGACCAGTGCGGGCCGCAGTCCGTCGACGAAGGCCTGGCCGGACTCGTAGCCGCCCTGCGCCGAGAAGATCGACGCCATGACCGCGACGCCGAGGGCGCCGCCGACCTCCCGCAGCGCGTTGTTGGCGCCGGAGGCGATCCCCTGTTCCTGCGGGCGGACGCTGGACATCACCAGGTTGGCGGCCGGGGCGAAGAACAGCGCCATGCCGATGCCGCTGACGATCAGGCCGGGCAGCTGGACGGCGTAGGAGGCGTCGACGGTCGCCACTGCGGCCATCCAGCCGAGTCCGGCGGCCTGGAGGAAGAGCCCGGCGGCGACGACCGGCCGACCTCCGACGCGGTCGGAGAGGATGCCGGCGATCGGCGCGACGAGCATCGGCATCCCGGTCCACGGCAGCATCCTGAGGCCCGCCTCGGTGGGCGAGTAGCCGAGCACGCCCTGCATGTACTGGCTGAGCAGGAATATCGAGCCGAACATGCCCAGGAACATCAGCAGGCTCGCGGCGTTGATCCCGGCGAAGGCGCGGGAGCGGAACAGACGCATCGGCAGCATGGGGTTCCTGGCCCGCAGCCCGTGCAGGACGAAGGCGACGAGCAGGCCGCCGCCCGCGATCAGGCCGGTGAGCACGAGCGAGCTCGACCAGCCGTCGGCCGGCCCGCGCACCAGGCCGTAGACGAGCCCGAAGAGGCCGCCGCTGGCGAGCAGGGTGCCGGGGATGTCGAGCGGGGCGCCGGTGCCGTACGACTCGGCGAGGCGCAGCCGGGCGAGCGGCAGCAGGGCGAGGCCCAGCGGAACGTTCAGCCAGAAGATCCAGTGCCAGGACACGTGTTCGGTGAGGCTGCCGCCGATGAGCGGCCCGGAGGCGACGGCGAGCCCGTTGACGGCCCCCCAGATCCCGTACGCCATCCCGCGCTTCGCGGCGGGCACGGCTGCTGTGAGCAGGGTGAGCGTCAGCGGCATCATGACGGCCGCGCCGACGCCCTGGACCGCGCGGGCGGCGATGAGGGAGTCGATCCCGGGCGCCATGGCCGCGGCGGCGGAGGCCGCGGTGAAGACGGTGAGCCCGGCGAGGAACATCCGGCGGCGGCCGAACCGGTCGCCGAGCGCCGCACCGAACATGAGCAGCACGGCGAAGGTGAGCGTGTAGGCGCTCACGGTCCATTCGAGGTCGCCCAGCCCACCGCCGAGGTCCTCGCGGATGGACGGCAGGGCGGTCGTGACGACGAGGTTGTCGAGGGCTGCCATGAACCCGGCGACGCTCGTGATGACGAGGGCCCAGACGGCTCCCCCGCGACGTTCGGTCGGACGTGCTTTCTGCTGTGACATCGCTCCCCCAGCGGTTGGTCGATCTTCGGTTAGTAATTGATGACTAACTTTTGCGGTCACAAGGCTGCGCCGAAACCCACACCCTCCGACCGCCTACTTCTCCAGCCGGCCCTTGCGCCGAGCCGACGGATACAACCCTTCCCAGACCCGGTGCTCGGGCGCGAACCCCATGGCCACCAGGCAGTTGACGAGCATGCCGTACGCCATGAAGGTCGTCGTTTCGTTCACGTCGGCACCGAGCGGCAGATGGGCGGTCTCCCACAGCCGCATCCATCCGGCCCGCACCGCCTCGCCGAACGCGTGGTCGCCGTCCGCCTCCGCGGCGGCCACCGCGACATACGTCTGCATCTGCATCATCAGCCAGTCGGGCCGCTCCGCGATCATCGTGGTGTACGCGTTCGCCATGGCATGCAGGGCCTCTTCGCCCTCCAGCCCCTTGGCGGCCTCCTCGACCGTACGGACCGTGTCGTCCATGCAGCGCGTGGCGGCGGCGAGGAAGATCGCTTTCTTGCCCGGGAAGAGCCGGAAGAGATACGGCTGCGAAACGCCCACCCGCTTGGCGATCGCCTCGGTGGACGTGCCGTGATAGCCGCCCCGGGCGAACTCGCTCGTCGCCGCGCGGATGACGCTCTCGCGTCGCTCTTCTGCGCTCATCCTGACCACGCGACTAAGTTAGTACTCAATCACTAACTAGGTCAAGGGGCACTCGGGGCCTCCGAGCGGCCCTCGTGAGTAAGGGGCGCCTCTCCGAGGAGAGCGCCCCTTACCGCGTGCAGCGTGCCGCGTACTGCATGCCGCGTGCCGCGTTTGTCTGTGCTTGATACGCGCTCGGCCGTCAGGCCAGCCGTACGACCGCCCGGGACATCCCGAGCACCTTCAGCCCGCCGCTGGTCACCGCCAGGTCGACCCGCACGGTGTTGTCGTCGAGCTTGGCGCCCACCTTGCCGGTGACCTCGATCACGGCGCCCTGGTCGTCGTTCGGCACCACGACGGGCTTGGTGAAGCGCACTCCGTAGTCCACGAGCGCGCCCGGGTCGCCGGTCCAGTCGGTGACGACGCGGATCGCCTCGGCCATGGTGAACATGCCGTGCGCGATGACGTCCGGCAGGCCCACCTCCTTGGCGAACTTCTCGTTCCAGTGGATGGGGTTGAAGTCCCCGGAGGCACCCGCGTACTGCACCAGCGTGGCGCGGTTCACAGGGAAGGACTGGGCCGGCAGCTCGGTGCCGACCTCGACGTCGTCGTAAGCGATCTTCGCCGTCATCGGTTCCTCACGCCTCTCCGTCGGCTTCCGCCGGCGCCGCGGCGCGGGCGACGAGCTTGGTCCAGGCGGTCACGACGTGCTCGCCTGCCTCGTCGTGGACCTCGCCGCGGATGTCCAGGATGTCGTTGCCCGCCATGGACTTGACGGCCTCGATGGTCGAGACGACCGAGAGCCGGTCACCGGCGCGCACCGGCCGCCGGTAGGCGAACTTCTGGTCGCCGTGCACCACGCGGCTGTAGTCGAGGCCCAGCCGGGGGTCCCGGACGACCTGTCCCGCCGCCTTGAAGGTGATCGAGAACACGAAGGTGGGCGGCGCGATCACATCGGCGTACCCGAACGCCTTGGCGGCCTCCGGGTCGGTGTACACCGGGTTGGCGTCCCCGACGGCCTCGGCGAACTCGCGGATCTTCTCCCGGCCGACCTCATAGGGATCGGTGGGCGGGTAGCTCCGCCCGACGAAGGACTGGTCGAGCGCCATGGGCCTCGGCACCTCCTGATTACTGTGCGTCGCTCTGCGTCAGCGTCGCTCTACTGACCGGTACGGGTCGCTCAACGACACGAGGCCGCCCCCGATCACTCGGGGACGGCCTCGCATACGAGCCTGATTTATCGCGTTTCGCGGTGCGCGGTGTGCGCATTGCAACGCGGGCAGTGCTTCTTCATCTCCATTCGATCCGGGTTGTTACGCCGGTTCTTCTTGGTGATGTAGTTCCGCTCCTTGCACTCCACGCAGGCCAGCGTGATCTTCGGGCGGACGTCGGTGGCAGCCACGTGAGTGCTCCTTGACGAACGGATGGGACTATTAACGCAAAGAAGAGTAGCCGATCGGAGGACCGACCCCACAATCGGCTACTGTCAGTAGCGGTGACCGGACTTGAACCGGTGACACAGCGATTATGAGCCGCTTGCTCTACCGACTGAGCTACACCGCTTTGATGGGATCAGGTCCCGTCTCGCGACGGGAACCTCACCCACCAGAGCCCCAATACGGAATCGAACCGTAGACCTTCTCCTTACCATGGAGACGCTCTACCGACTGAGCTATTGGGGCGAGCGATGAAGACATTACACGGTCCGCAGCCGTTCACCCAAATCCGTTTCGCAGGGCCCTCCGGGGCCGCCCGCAGGGCCGATTCCCCAAGGTCCCGGCGGTCTCCCGAGCCCCTCCGGCCCGGCTGACCACACCGGTACGACTATTGCGCTCCTCCCCGCTCACTCCGAACCGCCGCCCTAGGCTCGACTCACTCTGCGTGATCTTGCGTCCTCCCACGTGGCCCGCCCGATCTCGCAGTGGACCGTCGCCGAGCCCCGGGAGCGCGATGCCCGACAGCCAGCCGCAGCCGCCCCCCTCCTGGTCGTCCTCGTCCGGCACCCCGGGAGGCTCGCCGGACCCGGCCGCCCTCCTGCTGTGCGGGGCCCGCCTCACAGACGGCCGGACCGTGGACGTACGGCTGGGCCGCGGGCGCATCGAGGCGGTCGGCACGGCCGGCAGCCTGGCGACCGGTCCGGTCCACGGCGGCGCACGCGTGGACCTCGGCGGCTACCTCCTGCTCCCCGCCCCCGCAGAACCGCACGCACACGCCGACACCGCGCTCACGGCCGACGCCGACGGCCCCGTCTCGTACGCCCCCGAGGACGTCCAGCGCCGCGCCACAGAGGCCGTGCTGCTGCAACTGGGCCATGGCGCGACAGCGCTGCGCGCACACGTGCGCGTGGGCGACGTCCAGGGTCTCGGCGCGCTGACCGCCGTCCTGCGGGCCCGGCGTTCGCTGCGCGGCCTCGCCGAGCTGACGGCCGTGGCGATGCCCCGGGTGCTGACCGGGGCGGCCGGGGCCGACGGGCTCGCGATGCTGCGGGACGCGCTGAAGATGGGTGCCTCGGCGGTGGGCGGCTGCCCGGACCTGGACCCCGACCCCACCGGCTACGTGGAGACCGTGCTCGAGGTCGCCGCCGAACACGGCTGCCCCGTCGACCTGCACACCGACGCCACCGACCCCGCCCGGCTCGCCCGCCTCGCCGCGATGGTCGGCGGCCTGCGTCCCGGCGTCACCCTCGGCCCCTGCGGCGGCCTCGACCGCCTCCCCGCCGACACGGCGGGCCGCACCGCCGACCAACTGGCCGCGGCCGGCGTGACGGTGGTCTGCCTCCCCCAGGGCGGCTGCGGCGCCGTCGAAGACCGGGGCGCGACGCCCGTACGGCTGCTGCGCGCGGCCGGAGTGCGGGTGGCGGCCGGCAGTGGGGCGCTGCGGGACGTCTCCAACCCGGTCGGTCGCGGCGACCCCCTGGAGGCGGCCTACCTCCTCGCCTCCCGCCACGGCCTGCGCCCCGAGGACGCCTACGACGCGGTGAGCACGCACGCGCGTGCCGCGCTGGGCCTGCCCGAGGTCCGCGTGGAGGCGGGCTTCCCGGCCGACCTCCTGGCCGTCCGCGGCGACCGGCTGGCGAGCGCCCTGTCACTGGCGTACAGCCGGATCGTGATCCACCGGGGACGCCTGGTGGCCCGCACGAGCGCGGTCCGCGAGTACTGCAACTCGGCGACAGCAACAGCGACGGCGACCGAGCTGGGCCTGCCGAGACAGGGGACGAGACAGGGAAAGCGCGGCGAGCGGGGGGAGCGAGGCGAGCTCCCGTAGGTCGCCGATCGTGCGGCGAGTCGGGGCCGGCCGAGCCACGCGGCGGACGGGGCCGTCCGGGCGTACGGTCGAAGGCATGCGCATTGTCATCGCTGGTGGTCATGGTCAGATCGCGCTGCGGCTGGAGCGCCTGCTCGCCGCGCGCGGGTACGAGGTCGCGGGCATCATCCGCAAGGCGGAGCAGAGCGACGACCTAAGGGCGGCCGGCGCCGAACCGGTCGTCCTCGACCTGGAGTCGGCGTCGGTCGAGGAGGTCGCGGAGCGGCTGCGAGGCGCGGACGCGGCGGTGTTCGCGGCGGGCGCGGGCCCGGGCAGTGGGGTGACCCGCAAGGACACCGTGGACAAGGGCGCGGCGGTGCTGTTCGCGGACGCGGCGGTCCGCGCGGGCGTACGGCGCTTCGTGGTCGTGTCGTCCATGGGCGCGAACCCCGACCACCGGGGCGACGAGGTCTTCGACGTCTACCTGCGCGCCAAGGGCGAGGCGGACGCGTACGTACAGGGCCTGGAGTCCCTCGACTGGACCATCCTGCGCCCCGGAGCGCTCACGGACGACGCCGGCACCGGCCTGGTCCGCCTGGAGGCCCGTACGGGCCGCGGTCCCGTCCCCCGCGACGACGTGGCCGCCGTGCTGGCGGAACTGCTGGACACCCCGGCGACGTCCGGCCTCACCCTGGAGCTGATCGGCGGCTCGGCACCGGTGTCGGTGGCGGTGAAGGCGGTGGCGGGGAACTGACGGAGGCCGCAGGGAGGCCACGCGGCCGGGCGCGCTAGAAGAGAGGCAACTGGCCCGGGAACTCCGGGACTGCGTACCCGTCCAACGACGGCTGGACCGCGCCCAGTTGCGCGGTCCGGCGCGAGCCCTGGCAGGAGACGAGATCGCCGCTCCCCCGCGCCCCCGCCCCCGGCGGGTCGTGCCGGGCGAACCGTCCGGCGACGACGGCGATCTCGCGACGGCACTCGGGGCAGGTTCTACGACGGCTGGACGCGCTGGACATGTGGCCAGTGTGCCCCAGTGGGCCACGCGGGTACCCCCTGGCGGGACGCGCCCCGCTCACCGCGCGGAAGCGCCCCCACCTCCTTAGCATCCGTACACGTGGCACATACCTTCGAGGAACTCGTGCAGAAGCAACGCGCGGCCGACGAGGCACACGCGAGGGTCGAAGAGCTGAGGGACGCGTACGGCGCACCCACAGCCGACCCCTGGTCGGAACTCCAGACCGACACCTACGAAACGGCCTGGCGCGCCTGGCGCGACCTCGCCCGCGACGTCCAGGCGGCGGTGACCGAGTACGCCAAGGACGAGGGGAAGGCCCGCAACGACGTGGAGGCGGAGGTGAAGAGAACGGCGAAGGGCCCGTCACCCACTGCGTAAGCAGGTGACGGGCCCTTCGCTCTCAGCGTGGCGGCGCCAGGATTCGAACCTGGGAAGGCTGAGCCGGCAGATTGCAGACCGCGCGACTCGACCAGCGTGACCAGCAGCAATCGAATCGGGCAGATAGCGCGCCCCACGCCCACCCCGCAGAGCCGCTGCCGGCTTGCCACCCGCTGCCGGCTTGCCACCCGCTGTCCGGCCGAGGCTACGGCTTGAGCTCGTAAGGCGAAGGCCGTCAGCTCACCAGACGCGTCCAGATCTACGACGAGCAGTCGGCATGACGCGTCAGCGGAAGTGGGACGTAGAAGCCGCGGGACACCGACCGCTTCGAAATGGAGCTGTTCAGCGAGAAGTTGCGGGCACGGTACGGACGGGAGGCCTAGGCCGATATGACACAACAGTTCATAGAACACGTGATTCAATGACGGGATGGTAGAGGGCGGCGCATTCCTGGGACCGTTGGAACCGGCTGGCGACCATTGGGGAGTGGGAGACGCCACACGACCGGATACCCACTGGGTGGAGTTCAGCCCGGACGGGCTCTACCAGCGCGAGCCGGACTCCGAGGGGCGATTGATCCCGTGGTCCAGGATCATGGCCGGCGTCTGGATCACCTGGGGCAAGCACTCCTGGAACACAGACGACAGGGGCATGTATACGCCAACAGGAATGGTCGCCGGGCGCGACGGCGGCTGGATGCACATGACGCTGCGCCACCCGTATGAGGACCACCAGCTGCGCTTTGACCGGCACGCGCGCCCATACCGGGCAGTGGACGCCCTCCGGCTGGAGTATCTGCTGCGGCAGCTCATTGACGAGGGAAAGCTACATCTCCTCGGCGACCCGGAATGGGTGGGCCATGCCGTGGCGCACCTGGCCGGCGGGAAAAGCGGTTGGATCACGCGCCGCGCGCTGATGCGGGCAGCGGCGGAAGCCCTGGCTGCGGCCGGCCCGGGCAGCCCCTGACGGTCCGCCGTCGCCACCAGCGCTGTTGAACAGGTCAGGGGCGACGGTCCGGGCGGTCGCCCGGCACTCGTCCTACACGTTCAACGGCGGGCGGATCGTGGCTCGCCGTACCTGGGACTGTCTGTAAGCACTTGTTTCGGGGTCTGGCACAAGTTCCGTGCGCTGGTCGCTGACCATGTCGTCGGTGGCATGTCTTGAGATGACGGGACTCTGTTCGCCGACTTCCTGGGAGATCGTCTCGATATCTGCTGTGTACCCCTCCTTGACGCGTGCTCTGGTCGATGTCCTCTGGCTCTTCGAAGACCGTGGACACGAGCAGACGGATCAAGACGACGGGGGCAGGGTTCTGGAGGGCGTCGCCCACCTCGTGAGCTGGCTGTCACGTGAGCAGCAGCACGAGTTCCGCAGCCTGCTCGCCGCCATGGCCCGCGAGGAGTCCGATCCGTCGCGGCGGGTGTTTCTGGAAGAGTTGCAGCAGGCCGAAGCCTGCGTGGCTGATCTCCCGGTGGAGACCGAGGACGGTCACGTCCCGTCGGTCTCGGCCCAGCGATCGGCCAGATAGGGCTTGAACGGGTCTAGTTCGCTGGGAAGTCGGCGTTTGCGGCCCTTGAACATGTCCTGCCAGTTACCGAGCTTAAGCTGAGATTCCGGGCGTGCGCCCAACGAAGGCGTGCCTGACCTGGAGGTCTAGGCGACCACCAGGTGACATGACGCCGAGATCATCAGTAGCCACCCGGGCATACCGCTGGACGGTGTGCCGCCCCCAGCCCAGGTGGCGGGCGATGTGACGCAGGCCCATGCCCTGGGCGAGGGGAGCGTGGACAAAGGCGTGGTGGGAGCGAGCCCGTTCGGCGAACTTGCCGGTCGGATCGTCCGGCTCGATGTCCTCGCCCGATGCCGCAACAACGGGCGGCCTCCCACCCGGGCTCAGGTTCCGGGGCTGTCGGCGGCAGATCACGCGGGCAGGAGCGGCGGCCGGCGACGGCCTCCTCGACCGCCGACGCGAGGTTCCGCCAGAGGTGAAAGCGGTCGGCAGCCTGGAAGGCCTGGGGCGCGGCGGTGTCGGCCACCTCCGCGTAAGCACCGGCGCGATCGCGGCAGATGACTTCAATGCCGGGACGGGCTGCGAGCCATGGGGCCAGGGTGGCGGCATCGCGCTCGGGCAGCAGGCCGATGACCTGGTGGGTTTCGGCGTCGATCACGACCGTTCCGTAGACGTGCACGCGCCGCAGCGCGAAGTCGTCCACGCCGACGGCTCGGGGCTGCGTCGCGGCCGGATCGGGCAGATCCATAACCCGGCGCAGAAGCGTGGTGCGGCTGGTGGCGACCTCCATGAGGTGGGCGAGACGGGCGTCGGCCCGACCGGCCAGGGCCAGCCCGATCGCGGCCATAGTCTGTCGCAGCCGCTCAGTGGCCCGCCCATGCGGCGGGTCGGCCCGGCATCTGCTCTACGAACCTCCGCCTCCCGCACCCCGTGGTCGCGCAGGAGAACCGTCCGCCTCGCAAGGCGAGTTCGGCTCGCCGTCCGGCAGCGGGCAGATCTGCCGGACATCGCAGGTAGGAGTTGTGGATTCGTTCCGTCCAGTGGGAGCAGTCCAAACAGGCGGCCGCAGTGGGCGTGCACCGGGCCTCGACGCGTATCGCCTCGCCGTCCGTATGCACGGCGACGACGGCGACACCGGGGCCGATGGGAACAACAACTCCTGCACCCGCGACAGCACCTCGTTCACCGGCCACGACTGTCGGCCCTCTCACCCGCGCGAGGAGCGATTTCGAGGAGACCTACGCACCACCGATAAGGAGATCAACAACTACAAGGCGTCACCAGGCCTACTGCGGCAGCACATCGCCACGCACGGCACGGCACAGCACGGCACGGCACGGCACGGCACAGCACGGCACGGCACGGCACCCGATGGCCGGCTCTTTCGAACAAACCGCAATGGCCTGCCAGAGGAGACCTGCTATGGGGAGGTCTGGGCCCAGGCCCGGAAGGACGTGCCGAGCGAGACCGAAACGGCTTCGCTGCTGGCCCGCCGGCCCTACGACCTTCGGCATGCCGACGTCTCGTTCTGGCTCAGTTCCGGGGTGGACGCGATGGAGTGTGCCCAGCACGCCGGGTTCAGCACCGCGCTACTGCACAAGGTGTACGCCAAGGTGCTTGACCAGACGCGGGAGCACGCGAACAGCCGAATCGACGCGGCCCTTCGCGAGGGGAACGAGCCGGAGTGATCATGTTCACCCCCGGGGGACACCCGGGGGACACGCACTGATTCAACGGTGGGATACGGGCGGTACGAGGTGAGACACGTCCACGCCCCGTCCACGATCAATTGAACGAGGAGAGGCAACAAGAAACCCCCTCTGATCAGGTCAGTAACCTGATCAGAGGGGGTTTCCCTCAGCGTGGCGGCGCCAGGATTCGAACCTGGGAAGGCTGAGCCGGCAGATTTACAGTCTGCTCCCTTTGGCCGCTCGGGCACACCGCCGGGGTTGCTGCCCATTCGAACCGCTTTTCGGCGGTGTTCCCTGGCAACGACGTAAACGATACCCGATGCCCAGGGGTGCTTCGCCACCTGATTCCGCGCCGCCCGGAGGGAGCAGGGTGGCTAGGCTTGTCCGGATGCGGCCCGGGATCACGCCGGGCTCGGCGGCCACCCCCACGTACGCCGATACGCACCTGACACGCACCCCGATACAAGGAGCCACAGGACATGGCCGACTCCAGTTTCGACATCGTCTCGAAGGTCGAGCGGCAGGAGGTCGACAACGCCCTCAACCAGGCCGCCAAGGAGATCTCCCAGCGCTACGACTTCAAGGGCGTCGGCGCCTCGATCTCGTGGTCCGGTGACAAGATCCTCATGGAGGCGAACTCCGAGGACCGGGTGAACGCCGTCCTCGACGTCTTCCAGTCGAAGCTGATCAAGCGCGGGATCTCGCTGAAGGCGCTGGACGCGGGCGAGCCCCAGCTCTCCGGCAAGGAGTACAAGCTCTTCGCGGAGATCAAGGAGGGCATCTCCCAGGACAACGCGAAGAAGGTCGCGAAGCTCATCCGCGACGAGGGCCCCAAGGGCGTCAAGGCCCAGGTGCAGGGCGAGGAACTGCGCGTCAGCTCCAAGAGCCGCGACGACCTCCAGGCCGTCATCACCCTGCTCAAGGGCCAGGACTTCGACTTCGCCCTGCAGTTCGTGAACTACCGGTAGCCGACCGTCGGTCGGCCGACCGACGAGTCGGCCGACCCGTCAGCGCCTTCGGGCGGTACGAGCAAGGACCGCGCTCAGTCGCGCGAGTTGCCGAACAGCAGCCGGTAGGCGATCAGGAGCACGAGCGACCCGCCGATCGCCGCGGCCCAGGTCGCGCCGTCGTAGAAGTCCTTGGTGACGGGGTGGTCGAGCCAGCGGGCCGATATCCAGCCGCCGATGAACGCGCCCGCGATGCCGATGAAGGTCGTACCGATGAAGCCTCCCGGGTCACGACCCGGCAGCAGGACCTTGGCGATGACTCCGGCCAACAGCCCCAGGATGATCCAGCTGATGATGCTCATGCCCTGAACCTGCCCTTCCGTGCTGTGCCCGCACTGTCCGGGCACGGTGATGTCGCTCGCTCCGGGCGGGCTGTGCTCGTTCCCGACCCGCTCCGCGTCCTGCGTCGCACGCGGGTTCGTCTTGCGCGTTGCGTCATGTCGTATCCATGAGGACGACGTCACGGCGACACCCGGCGGTTCCGTCGATCACCAGGGCGATCAGTAGGGTGCGCCCATGACACACGCCGGACCGCCCGCCGAGTTGCGGCGGACCCTGGGCGTGGGCGACGCCGTCGTCATCGGGCTCGGCTCGATGATCGGCGCCGGCGTCTTCGTGGCGCTGGCTCCCGCCGCGCACGCCGCGGGCTCCGGGCTGCTGCTCGGACTCGCGCTCGCCGCGCTGGTCGCCTACTGCAACGCCATGTCGTCGGCGCGCCTCGCGGCGCTGTATCCGGCCTCGGGCGGCACGTACGTGTACGGGCGCGAGCGGCTCGGTCCGTTCTGGGGGTATCTGGCGGGCTGGTCGTTCGTGGTCGGGAAGACGGCCTCCTGTGCGGCGATGGCTCTGACGGTCGGGGCGTACGTCTGGCCTGAACAGGCGCACGCGGTGGCGGTCGCGGCGGTGGTGGCGTTGACCGCGGTGAACTACGGCGGCATCCAGAAGTCGGCCTGGCTGACGCGGGCGATCGTGGCGGTGGTCCTGGCAGTCCTCGCTTCCGTGGTGGTCGTGTGCCTGGGCTCCGACGCGTCCGACGCGGGGCGGCTGGACATCGGGGCCTCCGGCGGCCTCGGCGGGGTGCTACAGGCCGCCGGTCTACTGTTCTTCGCCTTCGCCGGGTACGCCCGCATCGCGACCCTCGGTGAGGAGGTGCGGGACCCTGCGCGCACCATCCCCCGCGCGATCCCCCTGGCGCTGGGCATCACGCTGGCCGTGTACGCGTGCGTGGCGGTCGCTGTCCTTTCCGTGCTGGGAGCGGGTGATCTCGGGCGGGCGAGCGCGCCGCTGGTCGACGCGGTGCGGTCAGCGGGGGTGCCCGGGCTGGTACCGGTGGTGCGGATCGGGGCAGCCGTGGCCGCGCTGGGCTCGCTGCTCGCCCTCGTACTGGGCGTCTCGCGTACGACGCTGGCCATGGCCCGGGACCGGCACCTGCCCGGCGCCCTGGCAGCTGTGCACCCGCGCTTCCAGGTACCCCACCGGGCCGAACTGGCCGTGGGCACGGTCGTCGCGGTCCTGGCCGCCACGGTGGACGTCCGCGGCGCGATCGGGTTCTCCTCCTTCGGTGTGCTGGCTTACTACGCGGTGGCCAACGCGTCGGCCTGGACGCTCGATTCGACTCCGGCGAAGCGGGTTCTGCCCGCGGTGGGGCTCCTGGGCTGCCTGGTGCTCGCGTTCGCGCTGCCGGGAACTTCGGTGGTGGCGGGGGCGGGAGTCCTGGCGGTGGGCGTGATCGCATATGGGGTGCGGCAGCGGTTCGACGCGCGATAGCCGTAGCCAAGGCCGACGACTTACGGCAGACGGGAGCCGGCAGAACGGGCAGCCGGCAGACGGCCGCGCAGTTGCGCGTGCCGATGGTTGGGGTGCCTACGGCGTCGGCGCCCGATCCACCGCCGTGCGTATGCGGAACTCGGTCCAGGGGGTCAGTCTCAGGTCCTCGTCCATGACGTCGTACCAGCCCGTGCCGTCGAGCCAGGCGTGCAGCCAGTCCTTGAGGCTGGGGGCGTCGACGAACCAGGCGTGGTCGGGGTCGCCGGGGTTCGGTTCGAAGAGCAGGACCCTCGCCTGCGGGGAGTGGCAGTCCACGCACGCGTACATGGCGCAGCCCCAGTGGGATATCGGCAGGACGCCGTCCGGCCAGGGCCAGTCGGGATCCTCGCGGCCGCTCTCGCGGTTGACGAGGTACTGGGTCACAGCGGCCGGTTCACCGGCCGGAGTGCTGTCGAACAGGGACAGCAGGCCGTACTCCGGGCCGAATCCGCCGTCCCCTACGCGTAGGTAGAGGTCGGCGAGCAGTGGCGGCAGGCGGAAGCCGAGGGCGGCCTCGGCGCGGGCCACGGTGTCCTCGTCCACGGGATCGGGGAGTGAGGGCCCGCCCCACGGGCGGGTGGTGGCCGCCTTGGCCGCCACCCTTGCCAGCAACTGCTCGTTCTCGGTCATGCGTTCATGATGCAGGCCGCCACTGACAATCGGGGCGGCCTGTGGACAACCTGCCCGTTGTGGACAACCCGCAGGATGTGGAGCGGATCGGCCTGCCTCGTCAGCGCGACGCGAACGGCTGGTCCGTGGGCACGATTTCGCGGCCCAGCGGGAACAGCGAGACCGGGATCAGCTTGAAGTTCGCGATGCCGAACGGGATGCCGATGATGGTCAGGCAGAGGAGGAAGCCGGTGACGATGTGGCCGATGGCCAGCCACCAGCCGGCGAGGACCAGCCACAGCAGGTTGCCGAGGCAGGACGGCGCGCCCGCGTCGCGGCGCTCGACCGTCGTGTAGCCGAAGGGCCAGAGGGCGAAGATCCCGATTCGGAACGCGGCGATGCCGAAGGGAATGCCGATGATCGTGATGCAGAGCAGCGCACCTGCGAGCAGGTAGCCGAGGAACAGCCAGAAGCCGCTCAGGAACAGCCAGATGATGTTCAGGATGGTCTTCACTGGTGGCGACCTGCCATTTTCTCGAGCCGGGCGATGCGCTCCGCCATCGGCGGATGTGTCGAGAACATTTTGGAGAGCCCCTGGCCCGGGCGGAAGGGGTTGGCGATCATCATGTGGCTCGCGGTCTCGATGCGGGGCTCCGGAGGCAGCGGAAGCTGCTTGGTGCCCGTCTCCAGTTTACGCAGGGCGCTTGCGAGGGCCAGTGGGTCGCCGGTGAGCTGGGCGCCGGAGGCATCGGCCTCGTACTCCCGGGAGCGGCTGATGGCGAGTTGGATGAGGCTGGCGGCCAGCGGACCCAGGATCATGATCAGGAGCATGCCCAGGATGCCGGGGCCGTCGTCGTCGTCGGAGCGGCCGATCGGGATCAGCCAGGCGAAGTTGACCAGGAACATGATCACGGAGGCCAGCGCGCCGGCGACCGAGGAGATGAGGATGTCGCGGTTGTAGACGTGGCTGAGCTCGTGGCCGATGACTCCGCGCAGTTCCCGCTCGTCGAGCAGGCGCAGGATGCCTTCTGTGCAGCACACTGCGGCGTTGCGCGGGTTGCGGCCGGTCGCGAAGGCGTTGGGCGCCTCGGTCGGGGAGATGTACAGGCTGGGCATGGGCTGGCGGGCCTGGGTGGAGAGCTCGCGGACCATCCGGTACAGGGCGGGAGCTTCGAACTCGCTCACCGGGCGGGCGCGCATCGCGCGTAGCGCCAGCTTGTCGCTGTTCCAGTACGCGTACGCGTTGGTGCCGAGCGCGATCAGGACCGCGACGACGAGCCCCGCACGGCCGAAGAAGCTGCCGATGACGATGATGAGTGCCGACAGCCCCCCGAGGAGTACTGCGGTCCTGAGCCCGTTGTGCCGGCGGTGCACGGTACGCCCTCCAAGTCGTGCAGCAGGGGAACCCTTTGCTTGCTGATCTTGCTGTTCTCCGGTGGCACTGGTGCCGTGGTGCACGTCCAGTGCACCTTCCCGTACTGGTCAACGCCAGGCGGGAGGCACTAGTTCCCTTGTGCCTTCGGGCAGGCGTGTGGGCCGTCCGGGTGAGGACGGCGGCGTACGCGCGCGTGAAGGCTCAGAAGAGGCCGGTGTCGACGAAGCGCAGGACCAGCTGGGGTGCTCCGGAGAGGGCGATGCCGAGGGCCGCGGTGAGGGTGATCGCGGCCGTCAGGGGGGCGGGGACGCAATGCTTCTCGGTTCGGCCCTCGGGGGCGCGGAAGAGCAGGGCTGTCCACTGGAGGTAGTAGTACAGGGCGATCACCACGTTGACGGCCATGACGACCGCGAGCCAGCCGAGGCCCGCGTCGACGGCCGCCGAGAAGACGGTGACCTTCGCGAAGAGGCCGATGATGCCCGGCGGCAGTCCGGCGAGGCAGAGCAGGAAGAAGGCCAGGACGAGGGCTGCCAGGGGGTTTCTCGCGTACAGGCCTCGGTAGTCCGTGATCCGGTTGGTCGTGCTGGTGCGGCCCACCAGGGCGGCCACCGCGAAGGCGCCCAGGTTCACGGCGGCGTACATGAGGGCGTACGCGACGGTGGAGCCGATGGCGTGCTCGGCGTCGTCGGAGTACGCGGCGGCGGCGATCGGCACGAGGAGGTAGCCAGCCTGGCCCACGGAGGACCAGGCGAGGAGGCGTACTGCGCTGTACGCGCGTGTGGCCCGTTGGCGCAGGGCCCCGACGTTGCCGACGGTCATGGTGAGGGCGGCCAACGCGGCCAGGGCCGGACCCCAGACGTCGGCGTAGGAGGGGAAGCCGATGACGGTGACCAGGATGAGGCCGGAGAAGCCGACCGCCTTGCCGACGACCGACAGGTAGGCGGCGATGGGCAGGGGGGCGCCGACGTAGGTGTCGGGGACCCAGAAGTGGAAGGGGGCGGCGGCAGTCTTGAAGGCGAAGCCGATGAGGGTGAGGACGACGCCGGTCTGGGCGAGGGTGTGCAGTTGGCCGTCGACGTGCTGGATGCGGTCGGCGACCTGGGTGAGGTAGAGGGTGCCGGTCGTCGCGTAGACGAAGCTGATGCCCAGGAGGCTGACGGTGGTCGCGGTGACGGACGACAGGAAGAACTTCAGGGCCGCCTCGGAGGACCTGCGGTCGCCGTGCCGGATTCCGACGAGGGCGAAGGCCGGCAAAGAGGCGACCTCTAGAGCGACGACGAGGGTGGCGAGGTCGCGGGAGGCGGGCAGCAGCGCGGCACCTGCGGCGGAGGACAGCAGCAGGAACCAGAACTCCCCTTCGGGGAGTCTCCCGCGCGCGTCCTTCAGGGCGGTGACCGACAGAAGGGCCGCCAGCAGCGCTCCGCCGAGCACCAGGAACTGGATGACGAGGGTGAAGCGGTCGGCCGTGTAGCTGCACACGCGTGTGTCGCCGGTCAGGCAGAAGGTGGAGCGGTCGCCGTCCAGGAGGGGCAGCAGGAGGGCGGTGGAGACGGCGAGGCCCGCGACCGAGAGCCAGCCCAGGAGCGGCTTGCGGGCGTCACCGACGAAGAGGTCGGCGACGAGAACGACGAGGGCGACGACCGCCGCGAGGGTGGGCGGTGCGATGGCCAGCCAGTCGACGGACTGGACCACCGACTCGGCGAGAGGCTGAGCCAGAGGCTGGACCAGGGAGCTCATCGGGTGCCTCCTGCGAGGAGCTGCTGCACGGCCGGGTCGGTCAGGCCGAGGAGGGCCTTCGGCCACAGGCCCGCGACGACGGTGAGGGCGACGAGCGGCGTCCAGGCCGCGAACTCGTAGGTCTGCACGTCGGCGAGGTGCGGGGCGTCCTGCGGGACGGCGCCCATGCAGACGCGGCGGACCACGACGAGCAGGTAGGCGGCCGTCAGCAGGGTGCCGAACGCGGCGATCGCCGTGAAGGTGAGGAAGGCGGGGCGGCTGAGGTCGTCGGCGGGGTCGAAGGCGCCGAAGAGGGCCAGCATCTCGCCCCAGAACCCGGCGAGGCCGGGCAGGCCGAGCGAGGCGACGGCGGCGAAGGCGAGGAGGCCGCCGAGGCGGGGTGTCCTGCCGTACAGCGCGGCGCCGGTCTGCTCGGCGAGGGTGTCCAGGTCGGTCGTGCCGGTGCGGTCCTTCAGGGCTCCGACCAGGAAGAAGAGGAGGCCGGTGATGAGGCCGTGAGCGATGTTGGCGAACAGGGCGCCGTTCACGCCGGTCGGGGTCATGGTCGCGATGCCGAGGAGGACGAAGCCCATGTGGCCGACGGAGGAGTAGGCGATCAGGCGCTTGAGGTCGCCCTTCGCGCCCTGCTTGGCGAGGGCCAGGCAGGCCAGGGACCCGTAGATGATCCCGACCACGGCGAAGGCGGCGAGGTAGGGCGCGAAGACGCGGAAGCCGTCCGGCGCGACCGGCAGCAGAATCCGGACGAACCCGTACGTGCCCATCTTCAGCATCACGCCGGCCAGCAGGACCGAGCCGACGGTCGGGGCGGCGGTGTGGGCGTCGGGCAGCCAGCTGTGCAGGGGCCACATCGGGGTCTTGACCGCGAGCCCGAGCCCGATCGCCAGAACCGCGATGACCTGCACGGATGTGGTCAGTGACCGGCCGTTGTCAGTGGCGAGTGCCACCATGTCGAAAGTGCCCGCCTTGATTCCGATCAGGAGCAGGCCGAGCAGCATGACCACGGATCCGAGCAGGGTGAAGAGGATGAACTTCCAGGCCGCCTGGGTCCGGCCCGCGCCGCCCCAGCGGGCGATGAGGAAGTACATCGGGATGAGGACCATCTCGAACGCGAGGAAGAACAGCAGCAGGTCGAGGACGGCGAAGGTCGCGAGGGTGCCGGACTCGAGGACGAGCACGAGCGCGACGAATGCCTTCGGGGACGGGCCCGCGGGCATCTTGAAGTAGGAGTAGAGCGCGCAGAGGAAGGTCAGCAGCGCAGTCAGGACCAGCAGGGGGAGGGAGATGCCGTCGATGCCGAGGTGGATGCGCACGTCGAGCGCGGGGATCCAGCTGATGTCCGTGCTGGCCTGCATCTTCGACGGATGGTCATGGTCGAAGCCGAGCGCGAGGACGATCGCGGCGATGAGGATCACGCCGGTCACGGTCACCCCGTGCCGCAGCACGGCCTGCTCGGGTGACTTCCCCTTCAGCCCGGGCGGGGCGGGCAGGAGAGCGGCGACGGCCCCGAGGAGCGGGCCGACCACGATGAACGCCAGAAGGAACTGCATCACGGACTCGTTGATATCGATCACGCCTGCTCACGCTCCCGAAGCGACGAGAAGGGCGGCGACCGCCAGGACGACGGTGCCGGCGAGCAGCGCGCTCACATAGGTCTGAAGGTTGCCGGTCTGGGCGCGCCGTACGGCGATGCCGAGCCAGCGGGGCAGGGCTCCCGCGCCGCGTACGTAGGTGTCGACGACCTCTCGGTCGAGGAACCGCACGAGGCTCGCGCCCGCCTGGACCGGGCGGACGAAGAGGGCCTGGTAGACGGCGTCCAGGTGGAAGCCGACGGCCGCGTGGCGGTGCAGGGGGCCGAGCAGGAGCCGTCCGGGGTCCGCCGGGTCGGGGGCCGAGGCCACGTCTCCGTAGGCGGGCGCGTGCGTGGCGATGGCCTCGGCCTCGACCTGGGCCGCGTCGCCCTCCGGGTGGGCGGCGACCGCCCCTAGGGGCACGCGTGCGGCGAACCCGGCGAGATGGCGCCAGGCCGCGTAGGTGAAGAGTCCGCCGGCCAGGGCCACGCCGGTGCCGAGGACCGAGGTGGTGAGGGTCGGCGCGAGGTCGTTGCCGTCGAACCAGTCGGGGAGCGTGCGGTAGGCGAGTCCGCCGAGGACGAGGGAGGGGACGGCCAGGACCCACAGCACCACGGTCATGGTCAGCGGCTGACGGCCGTGGTCCGGGGCCTCGATGCCCCGGCCGCGGAAGGCCAGCAGCCACAGACGGGTCGCGTAGGCGGCCGTGAGGAGGGCGGCGATCAGGCCGGCTACGAGGATGATCCAGCCCGCCGCGCCGGGGGCGTGTTCGGTGTGGCCGGCGGTGACGTGCTCGGCCGCGCCGAGGACGGACTCCTTGGAGAAGAAGCCGCTGAACGGCGGGATCGCGGCGAGCGCGAGGAGCGCGACGGTCATCGTCCAGTAGGCGTCGGGGACGCGGTCGCGCAGGTGGCTCATGCGGGACATGGCGGCCAGCGAGTTGGTGCCGGCGGCGTGGATGATCACGCCGGCCGCGAGGAACAGCAGCGCTTTGAACGCGCCGTGCGAGAGGAGGTGGAAGACAGCGGCCCCGCGGTCGCCGACGGCGAGGGCTCCGGCCATGTAGCCGAGCTGTCCGATCGTCGAGTAGGCGAGGACGCGTTTGATGTCGTCCTGGGCGAGGGCCGCCAGGCCGGAACCGACCATCGTGACGGCGGCCATCGCGGCGAGGACGATCATCGCGGCCGCGGAGGCCTCGAAGACCGGGAGGAGGCGGGCGACGAAGTAGACGCCGGCGGCGACCATCGTCGCCGCGTGGATCAGCGCGGAGACGGGTGTGGGGCCCGCCATCGCGTCGGGAAGCCAGGTGTGCAGCGGGAACTGCGCGGACTTGCCGGCCACGCCCGCGAGGAGCAGCAGGGCGACGAGGGTCGGGTGGTCGAGTCCGCCGTGCGCGACGGCGGCGAGGACCTGCGTGATCCGGAAGGACCCGGCGTCGGTGGCGACGGCGAACAGGCCGATGAGGAAGGGGACGTCGCCGAGCTTGGTGACCAGGAATGCCTTGATGGAGGCGGCGCGGGCCTCCGGGGTCTCCCAGTAGTGGCCGACCAGGAAGTAGGAGCAGATGCCCATGACTTCCCAGCCGACCAGCAGCACGATCAGGTCGCCGGAGTAGACGACCAGGAGCATCGCGGAGGTGAAGAGGGAGACGAGGGCGGCGTAGGAGGGGTAGCGGGGGTCCTCGCGCAGGTAGCCGGTCGAGTAGATCTGCACGCAGGTGGCGACGAGGCCGACCAGGACGGCGACGAGGGCGGCGAAGCCGTCGATGTGCAGAGCGAGTTCGATCGGGATCGAGCCGGTGGGGGTCAGCTCGGTGGCCGCGTCGACGGAGTCGTCCCCGCCCTGGCGTACGGCGACGATCGCGGCCAGTACGAGGGCGGCGAGAGTCGGCAGGACGGCGAGGGGGCGGACGAAGCCGGGGGCGGTGCGGCCGAGGAGCAGGCCGGCGGCCGCACCCAGGAACGGAAGGAGGGGGACGAGGACGGCGAGGGTGGTCGTGGTCACGCGGTGGCCTCAGCCTTCTCGGCGGCCGTTCCGGTCGCGGGGGCGTCGTTGTCGGGGCCGTCGGTTCCGGGGCTCTCGTGGCCCTCGGCGGTGTCGCGCAGCCGGTCGATGTCCGCGGTGCCGCGATTGCGGTGGACGGCGAGGACGATCGCCAGGCCGATGCCGATCTCGGCGGCGGCGATGGCGATGGTGAACAGGGTCAGGGCCTGGCCGGAGTGCAGGGTCTCCGCGGCGGCCTTGCTGAGCCAGACGTCGAAGGCGACCAGGTTGAGGTTGACGGCGTTGAGCATCAACTCGACCGACATCAGGATCAGGATCGCGTTGCGGCGGGCGAGGACGCCGTACAGGCCGGTGCAGAAGAGGAGGGCGGAGAGGACGGCGGGATAGGCGAGGTGCATCAGCGGGTGCCTTCCTGCTCGGCCGGGTTCGTCCTGGGGTCCGGGACGGAAGACGAACTCGCGGAACCTCCGGAAATTCCGGAACTCTCTGTGACCGACCGGGAACTCTTGGTGGCGACCCGGGAGTTCAATGGGGGAGAGCTCGACTCCGCCTTCGCCTTGCGGGAAAGGACGATCGCGCCGACCAGGGCCGCGAGGAGAAGTACGGAGAGGGCCTCGAAGGGCAGTACCCAGTTCTGGAAGAGGCTCGCCCCGGTGACCTCGGTCGAGCCGGCGGCCGGGCCGTCCAGGTCGATCCAGGTGGCGCGGAAGGCGTCGACGACCACCCAGATCAGGGCGGCGGCCGCGGCAACGGCGACCGTGAGGGCGGCCCAGCGGTTGCCGGAGTCCGCGTCCGGCGAGCGGCCGATGGGTGCCTTGGTGAGCATCAGACCGAAGAGGAGGAGCACTACGACGGAACCGACATAGATGAGGACCTGCACCCAGGCGATGAACTCGGCGGTGAGCAGGAGGTACTCGACGGCGAGGCCACCGAGGGTGACCACCAGCCACAGCGCCGCGTGCACCAGCTGCTTGGTGGTCACGGTGACGAGGGCGGCGCCGAAGGTGACCAGGCCGACGAGCAGGAAGGCGATCTCGACGCCGGTCGGGGAGAGGAAGCCGTGCGGGGCCTCGGCGAGGGTCACGACTCTCCCCCCTGTGAGTCGGTGGGCTCGGCCTGGGCGGCGGCTTGGGCGGCCGCCAGCTTCTCCGCGGTCTTGTGGGCGGCCGCGATCTCCTTCGGCTCCTCGGCGGCAGGGTCGAGGGCGGGCGGGGCCGGGACGGTCCACATCCACTCGCGGAGCTTGTCGCGTTCGTGGGTGAGCTCGTGGATGTCGGTCTCGGCGTACTCGAACTCCGGGGACCAGAACAGGGCGTCGAAAGGACAGACCTCGATGCAGATACCGCAGTACATGCACAGCGAGAAGTCGATGGCGAAGCGGTCGAGAACGTTGCGGCTGCGCTCGCGGCCACCGGGGGCGGCGGGCGGAACCGTCTCCTTGTGGGAGTCGATGTAGATGCACCAGTCGGGACACTCACGGGCGCAGAGCATGCAGACCGTGCAGTTCTCCTCGAACAGGCCGATGACGCCACGCGTGCGCGGCGGGAGATCGGGCTGGGCGTCCGGGTACTGCTCGGTGACGGTCTTCCGCGTCATCGTGCGGAGAGTGACGGCCAGGCCCTTGGCGAGGCCACTACCGGGAATGGGGGCCATGGTTACTGGATCACCACCTTGACGACGCCGGTGAGGGCGATCTGAGCGAGGGAGAGAGGGACGAAGAGAGTCCAGGAGAGCTTCTGGAGCTGGTCCTCGCGCAGCCGGGGGTAGGTGACGCGCAGCCAGATCACGACGAAGGCGAGCACGGCCGACTTGAGGAGGGTCCAGACCCAGCCGAGGCCGTCCGCGCCCCAGGGGCCGTGCCAGCCGCCCAGGAAGAGGACGGTGGTCAGGCCGCACAGGACGACGATTCCGGCGTACTCGGCGAGGAGGAAGAGAGCGAAGCGCAGACCGGTGTACTCGGTGTACGCGCCGAAGATGATCTCCGAGTCGGCGACGGGCATGTCGAAGGGAGGTCGCTGGAGTTCGGCGAGACCGGCGACGAAGAAGACGATCGCGCCGGTGATCTGCCAGGGCAGCCACCACCACTCGAAGGCGTCGACGATGCCTGGCAGGGAGACCGTGCCGGCCGCCATCGCCACCGAGGCGGCGGTGAGCAGCATCGGGAGTTCGTAGGCGAGGAGCTGGGCAGCGGTGCGCAGGCCGCCGAGAAGGGAGAACTTGTTGGCGCTGGCCCAGCCGGCCATGAGGGAGCCGAGTACACCGACGCCCATCACGGCGAGCACGAAGAAGATGCCCGCGTCCAGGACCTGGCCGACGGCTCCCTCGCCCGGGCCGACGGGGATGGCGAGGAGGACGAGCAGATACGGGAGGAGGGCTACGGCCGGCGCGAGCTGGAAGATACGGCGGTCCGCGCCCGCGGGGACGATGTCCTCCTTCTGCGCGAACTTCACGCCGTCCGCGACGAGCTGGGCCCAGCCGTGGAAGCCGCCCGCGTACATCGGGCCCAGGCGGCCCTGCATGTGGGCCATCACCTTGTGCTCGGTCTGACCGACGATCAGGGGGAAGGTGAGGAAGACGACGAAGACGACGAGGAGTCGCAGGGCGACGTCGAGAGCGTCGTTCACTGCACACCTCCTGTGGGGTCTTCGGGGGCGGGGGTCGGCTGTCCCGGGGCGGTTTGCCCTGGGGCTCGCTGCTCGGGGGCGGGCTGCTCGGGATCCGGCTTCGGCGCTGGTCCAGACCTGGGCTCGGGCTCCGCGTTTGGCTCCAACTCCGGCGCGGGTTCCGGCGCGGGTTCCGCGTCCGGCTCGGGCTCGGGTTCCGCCTCCGCCTCCGGCTCCGGCGCGGGCTTCGCGTCCGGCTCAGGCTCGGGTTCCGCCTCCGGCTCCGGCTCCGGCGCGGGCTTCGCCTCCGGCTCGGGCTCGGGTTCCGCCTCCGGCTCGGACTCCGGCGCGGGCTTCACATCCGGCTCGGGTTCCAGCGCGGGCTTCACATCCGGCTCGGACTCCGGCGCGGGCTTCACATCCGGCTCCCGCTGCTGCTCCAGTTCTGGCTCCGGCTTCTGGTCCGGTTCCGGCTCGGGCTTCTGCTCGGGCTCGGGCTCTCGCTCCAGGTCCGGCTGCGGGGCGTCGAATGCCGGGCGGGCGTGGTGCCACGGGGCGTCGGAGCTGCGGGGCGCGGTGGAGGGGCGGGTGGGGGTGTCGGGGGATGCCGTCGGGGGCTGGGTCCGCTGGGAGGCCGAGCCCTGGGAGGCGCTGCGCGCGCGGCTCGGTCCTATCGGCGGCTGGGCCGTCGGCTCGGTCGTCGTGGCGTTCGCGGCACCGGCGGCTCCGGCGGGGCCCGCCGCTCCCGTCACTCCCGCGGCTCCCGTCGCTCCCGGCGCTCCGGTTGCCCCCGTCGCTTGCGCCGCTCCTACTGCCCCCGTCGCTTCCGTCGGGTCCGGGGATTCCGTGGCCTGTGTCCGGCCTCGCTGGGAGGCTGAGCCGGTGCTCGCGCTGCGGGTGCGGCGGGGGCCGGCCGGAGGCGAGGGAGCCGGTGAGGTCGGCGTGGCTGCCGCGGACTCCGCCGTCGCGGGTGCCTGAGGCGATGGCGCGGGCTGGGTGGCTGAGCCCTCTGCTGTCGTGCGGGTGCGGCGGGGTGGGCGGTCGGCTGTGGCTCGGCCTGCTGCTGCTCGGGTCGGGCGGGTCGGGGCCGGAGGGAGTTGGCCCTTCAGGGGGCCCCATTCGTTGGGGTCGGGGACGCCTGGGGGGAGCATCTGGCGGCGCTTGGGCCCTCCGTGCTCGGACTCGCCGGGCTCCTTCGCACCGGGCCATGCCTTCGCGACGCGGGCTGCGAGGACGAAGTCCTTGCGCAGGGGGTGGCCTTCGAAGGTCTCCGGGAGGAGGAGGTGGTCCAGGCCGGGGTGGCCTTCGAAGGTGACGCCGAACATTTCGTGCGTCTCGCGCTCGTGCCAGGTCGCGCCGGCGTAGACGTCGACGGCGGAGGCGAGGGCGGGCGCCTCGTGCGGGATCGTCGTGCGCAGGAGGAGGCGGCGGACCGGGGACAGGGCCACGACGTGGGCGGAGACGCGGAAGCCGGTGCCGGGTTCGTCGACCGCGCTCAGCCAGTCGAAGTAGGTGCAGGAGAGGCGGTCGCGGGCGACGCGCAGGGCGTCGGTCCAGGACGCCGGGGGGACGTCCACGGTCAGGACGTCGTACGACTCCTCGGCCGTGGCCTCGGGGCCGAAGAGTTCCTCGGCGGGGGCGGGGAGCCAGCCGATCGTGGTCATCGGGCGTCCTCCGCCGGGGACCCGGCGGCCGGGGGCCGCACCAGGCCGCTCTGGAGGGCCGCCGCCGACGGGCGGGCGGCGGCGGTGCCGTAACGCTCGTCCAGGGACTCGCGGGCGATCTTCTCCTGGAGCTTGAGGATGCCCTGGAGCAGTGCTTCCGGGCGCGGCGGGCAGCCCGGCACGTAGACGTCCACCGGGATGATCTGGTCGACGCCCTTGGTCACGGAGTACGAGTCCCAGTAGGGGCCGCCGCAGTTGCTGCACGCGCCGAAGGAGATGACGTACTTCGGCTCGGGCATCTGCTCGTAGAGGCGCTTCACGGCCGGGGCCATCTTGTCCGTGACCGTGCCGGAGACGACCATCAGGTCGGCCTGGCGCGGACCCGGCGCGAAGGGGATGACACCGAGGCGGATGAAGTCGTGGCGGGCCATCGACGCGGCGATGAACTCGATCGCGCAGCAGGCGAGGCCGAAGTTGAAGACCCAGAGCGAGTAGCGGCGGCCCCAGTTCAGGATCACCTTCATCGGCTCGGGGGCGAGGCGGGCCAGGGTGCCCAGCCGCTTCGGCTCCGGGAGGAGAACAGGCTCCGACGGCGTCACGTCCATGTCAGGACGCCCTTCTTGTATGCGTACAGCAGGCCCACGGCCAGGAAGCCGAGGAAGATGAACATCTCCACGAGGGTGGTCGCGCCGTAGCCGGGGGCCGCGAAGACCGTCGCCCAGGGGAAGAGGAAGATCGAGTCGACCGCGAAGATCACGTAGAGGAAGGCGTAGACGTAGTAGCGGACCTGGGTGTGGGCCCAGCCCTCGCCGACCGGGTCGACTCCGCACTCGTACGTCAGCAGCTTCTCCGGGGTGGGGACCACCGGGCGCAGCAGGCGTCCCGCGCCGAAGGCGACGGCGACGAACAGCACGCCGACGACGGCGAGCAGTCCGACGACGGAGTAGGACTCGAAGTAGTCCGCCGCGAAGTGGTGGTCAGCCGCGAAACCCGCCGCGACGTCGACGGTCGGTTCCCGCACGTCCGTCCCTCGCTCCCCTTCGACGATCTGTACGCACGGGAGTCTAGGCCCTGATAAAAGGACGGTAAGCAGCCCGTCACAGGTCGGGATGCGGGACGGGATGTGGGACGGGGGTTTTCCCCCGGTCGAGAAAGGCAGCAGACCTCATGGCGCGCCACCTCGCGGCGCGGCAGGCTGGCCCATATGACCGCTTCCGCCAGCCACTCGACGACCTCCGACGACGATCGTCCGCCCTCGGTCCGGTTCGCCTACGACCGGCAGACCTGGAAGGAGATCGCTCATCTTCTGCTGAATCTGCCGATGTCGTTGATCGGGTTCACCTATGTGATGACCGTGATCGTCACCGGGGCCGCGCTGACCGTCACCGTGGTCGGGTTTCCGCTGCTCGCGCTGGGGTTGGCCGGATCGCGTCTGCTGGGCCGGTTCGAGCGGGCGCGGGCCCGCCGACTGCTCGGGGTGCGGATCGACGAGCCGAGCCCGCTGCCGCTGCGCAGGGCGGGCGGCCTGTTCGCGCGGCTGTGGCTGGCGCTGAAGGACCCGGTGGCCTGGCGGGCGGTGCTGTACGACCTCGTCCGGCTGCCCTGGGGGGTGCTGACGTTCGCCGTGGTCTTGCCGTCCCTGTTCGTGCTGTGGCCGCTGCTGCCGTTCCTGGCGCGCGGGCTGGCCAACGCGGACCGGGCGATGGTGCGGGGGCTGCTGTCCCCCTCCGACGAGCTGGAGCGGC
This sequence comes from Streptomyces sp. NPDC050263, assembly GCF_040655955.1. Taxonomy (NCBI): domain Bacteria; kingdom Bacillati; phylum Actinomycetota; class Actinomycetes; order Kitasatosporales; family Streptomycetaceae; genus Streptomyces; species Streptomyces sp. NPDC050263. The sequence continues at coordinate 27,320 of NZ_JBFAKW010000027.1, forward strand.
GGATCGCGGAGCTGGAGTCGGACCGCGGGATCGTGGTCGACACGGCCGCCGCCGACCTGCGGCGCATCGAGCGCGATCTGCACGACGGGGCGCAGGCCCGGCTGGTGAACCTGGCCATGGGGCTGGGGCTGGCGAAGGAGAAGCTGCTGGAGGGGCAGGCCGACGACGTCGTGGCGGCGATGGTGGAGGAGGCGCACGGCGAGGTGAAGCTGGCGTTGCAGGAGCTGCGGGACCTGGCCCGCGGGATCCATCCGGCGGTCCTGACCGACCGGGGCCTGGACGCGGCGCTGTCCTCGGTGGCCACCCGCTGCACGGTGCCGGTGAAGGTGACCGCCGACCTGGCGTCCAGACCCGCGCAGGCGATCGAGGGGATCGCGTACTTCACCGTCTCGGAGCTGCTGCAGAACATCAGCAAGCACAGCGGGGCCCGGTCTGCGTCGGTCGACGTCTGGCGGACGGACGACCGGCTGCTGATCCAGGTGTGGGACGACGGCCGCGGCGGCGCGCGGATCGACGGCGGGACGGGCATGCGGGGGCTCGCGGAGCGGCTGGACGCCGTCGACGGGCTGTTCGTCGTGGAGTCGCCGGCGGGGGGTCCGACGACGGTGACCGCCGAACTGCCCTGGCGGGACCGGGGGCAGGACCGGGGACGGGACGGGGGGTAGGGAAAACCCCCCTGCCGAGACACCGACGGACTCCATGGTCCGCGCGTCCGCCGCCGAGGAGGGTTGGAGGTACGGATCGACAGCTGCGCGATACGCGACGAGCAGTGACGAGTAGGACGGACGACGCCGATGGCCACGCAGTACGGGCAATACGACCGGTACGAGACGTACGACGAGTACGGCGGCTACGAGGAGAAGCGCGAGCGCCGGCATCTGCTGCCGACGGGGCTGCGGGAGCCGCTCACGACGCGCCACCTGGGTGAGTTCGTGTACGTCCTGCTCGGTCTGCCGATCGGAGTCGTCCTGTTCACCTTCGCGGTCACGATGCTGTCGCTGGGGGCGGGGCTGCTGGTGACGTTCCTCGGCATCCCGGTGCTGGCGGCGGGGCTGGCCGCGTGCCGGGGCTTCGGCGCGCTGGAGCGGGCCCGGGCGCGCGGGCTGCTCGGCCTGGAGGTGGCCGCGCCCGAGCCGCTGCGGCCGCGCGGGAGCGGCGCGATGGCCTGGATGGCGACCGTCCTCAAGAGCGGCACGTCGTGGCGGAGTGTGCTGTACGCGGTGCTCCAGTTCCCGTGGGCGGTGTTCTCCTTCGGCGTCGCCGTGACCGTGTGGACGTGCGGCTGGGCCATGCTGACGTACCCGTTGTGGTTCTGGCTCTTCCCGATGTACGGCGGTCAGGGCGGGCTTCAGCTGTACGGCGACGAGCAGCACAGCGTCTACCTCGACAACCCGTTCGAGATCACCGTGACGGCGCTGGTGGGCCTGCTGATCACGTTGGCCACGCCGTGGATCGTGCGGGCGCTGACGACGGTGGACCGGCTGCTGGTGCACGGGCTGCTCGGGCCGTCGTCGCTGGGGGCGCGGGTGGTGGAGCTGGAGTCGGACCGGGGGGTCGTGGTGGACACGGCGGCCGCCGATCTGCGGCGCATCGAGCGTGATCTGCACGACGGCGCGCAGGCCCGGCTGGTGGCCCTGGCGATGGATCTGGGGCTGGCGAAGGAGAAGCTGCGGGAGGATCCGCAGGCGGCGGCCCGGATGGTCGGCGAGGCGCACGGAGAGGTGAAGACGGCGCTCCAGGAGCTGCGGGACCTGGCGCGCGGGATCCATCCGGCGGTGCTCACGGACCGGGGGCTGGACGCGGCGCTGTCGGCGGTGGCGTCGCGGTGCACGGTGCCGGTGCGGGTGGACGTGGATCTGGTGGAGCGTCCGGCTCCGGCGATCGAGGGGATCGCGTACTTCACCGTCTCGGAGCTGCTGCAGAACATCAGCAAGCACAGCCGGGCCCGGTCGGCGTCGGTCGATGTGTGGCGGGTGGAGAACCGGCTGATGCTCCAGGTGGTGGACGACGGTGTCGGCGGGGCGGATGCCTCCGCCGGGGAGTCCTCCGGGCTGGCCGGGCTCGCCGGGCGGCTGGACGCGGTGGACGGGATTCTCGTCGTCGACTCGCCGCTGGGCGGGCCGACGCGGGTCACCGCGGAGCTGCCCTGGCGGGGCGGCGACCGAATCTGAGCGTCCGCCCTCGCCTCCCTCTCCGCCTGCTTCCCTCCTCTTCTCGCCTTCTTGCCGCTTCTTCGCGCCTTCTTGCCGCTTCTTCGCGCCTTCCTGGACCTCGACCCGCCCGATGCCGGGTGCAGACCAGCCAGATGCTGGAATGCTTGACTCGTTGACTGGTTCGACCAACGGGTGGACGGCTGGGGGGCCGAGGATCGTGGAGGACAGGGTGCGGGTGGTCATCGCCGAGGATTCGGTGCTGTTGCGGGAGGGGCTGACCCGGTTGCTGACCGACCGGGGGCACGAGGTCGTCGCGGGGGTCGGGGACGCCGAGGCGCTGGTCAAGACCATCACCGAGCTCGATGACGAGGGTGCGCTGCCCGACGTCGTCGTGGCGGACGTGCGGATGCCGCCCACTCATACGGACGAAGGAGTGCGGGCCGCCGTACAGCTGCGCAGGGCGCATCCGGGGCTCGGGGTGCTGGTGTTGTCGCAGTACGTGGAGGAGAGGTACGCCACCGAACTGTTGGCCGGTTCCAGCCGCGGGGTGGGATATCTGCTCAAGGACCGGGTGGCCGAGGTCCGGGAGTTCGTGGACGCCGTGGTGCGGGTCGCCAAGGGCGGCACGGCCCTCGATCCGGAGGTCGTCGCACAGCTGCTCGGGCGGAGTCGGAAGCAGGATGTGCTGGCGGGACTCACGCCACGGGAGCGGGAGGTCCTCGGGCTGATGGCCGAGGGGCGGACGAACTCCGCGGTCGCCCGGCAGCTGGTCGTCAGCGACGGGGCGGTGGAGAAGCACGTCAGCAACATCTTCCTGAAGCTCGGGCTGTCGCCCAGTGACGGAGATCACCGTCGCGTTCTCGCGGTCCTCACCTACCTCAATTCCTGACCGGATGGCACTGTGCCAGGCGTCGGGTCGTGGTCAGGCGTCGTCCCTCTCGTGGGCGGCGGCCGGTGCGTCTGCCGGGGCGGCATGGCGGGGCGGGAAATCATGACAAGTCCGGGTGCCGGGCCGTCTCGGAGGCAGTGACGTCCTACGAACGGCCGAGGGAAGGCGACCCTTACAGACGTAGGGTTGATCCGGGAGAACCTTTGGGAAGGCCCTCCCGGGACAGCCGCCTCGAAGGAGGTCCAGTTCAGTGACCAGTCAGGTCAGCAGCGCAGCGGAACAGGCCGGGCAGGACGAGCAGGCCGACGGAACCGTAGTGGGAGAACAGCGCAAACCGGGCGGTGCGACGAAGGACGTACGTCGTCTCGACCGGGTGATCATCAGGTTCGCGGGTGACTCGGGTGACGGCATGCAGCTCACCGGTGACCGTTTCACCTCGGAGACGGCGTCGTTCGGCAACGATCTGTCCACCCTGCCGAACTTTCCGGCCGAGATCCGTGCGCCCGCCGGGACCCTGCCCGGCGTCTCCTCGTTCCAGCTGCACTTCGCCGACCACGACATCCTCACCCCCGGTGATGCGCCGAATGTGCTGGTCGCCATGAACCCGGCGGCGCTGAAGGCGAACATCGCGGATGTGCCGCGCGGCGCGGAGATCATCGTCAACACGGACGAATTCACGAAACGCGCGATGCAGAAGGTGGGGTACGCGGCCTCGCCGCTGGAGGACGGCTCCCTCGACGGTTACCAGCTCCATCCGGTCCCGCTGACCACCCTGACCGTCGAGGCCCTGAAAGATTTCGACCTCACCCGCAAAGAGGCCGAGCGCAGCAAGAACATGTTCGCGCTCGGCCTCTTGTCGTGGATGTACAACCGGCCGACCGAGGGCACCGAGAAGTTCCTGAAGACGAAGTTCGCGCGGAAGCCGGACATCGCGGCCGCGAACATCGCGGCGTTCCGGGCGGGCTGGAACTTCGGGGAGACGACCGAGGACTTCGCCGTCTCCTACGAGGTGGCTCCGGCGTCGAAGGCGTTCCCGGTCGGCACGTACCGGAACATCACCGGGAACCTGGCGCTGGCGTACGGGCTGGTCGCCGCGTCCCGGCAGGCGGATCTGCCGCTGTTCCTGGGCTCGTACCCGATCACTCCGGCCTCGGACATCCTGCACGAGCTGAGCCGGCACAAGAACTTCGGTGTGCGCACCTTCCAGGCGGAGGACGAGATCGCCGGCATCGGGGCGGCGCTGGGCGCGGCCTTCGGCGGCTCGCTGGCGGTGACCACGACGAGCGGCCCCGGGGTGGCGCTGAAGTCGGAGACGATCGGTCTCGCGGTCTCGCTGGAGCTGCCGCTGCTGGTGATCGACATCCAGCGCGGCGGGCCGTCGACCGGGCTGCCGACCAAGACGGAGCAGGCGGATCTCCTCCAGGCGATGTTCGGGCGCAACGGCGAGGCCCCGGTGCCCATCGTGGCCGCCTGCACGCCCGCCGACTGCTTCGACGCGGCGCTGGAGGCGGCCCGGATCGCCCTCGTCTACCGCACCCCGGTGATGCTCCTCTCGGACGGCTACCTGGCCAGCGGCTCCGAACCCTGGCGGATCCCGGACGTCGCGGAGCTGCCCGACCTCACCGTGCAGTTCGCCCAGGGCCCCAACCACACCCTGGACGACGGGAGCGAGGTGTTCTGGCCGTACAAGCGGGACCCGCAGACCCTTGCCCGGCCCTGGGCGGTCCCGGGCACGCCGGGTCTCGAGCACCGTATCGGCGGGATCGAGAAGGAGGACGGGACGGGGAACATCTCCTACGCCCCGGCCAACCACGAGTTCATGGTCCGCACCCGGCAGGCCAAGATCGACGGCATCGAGGTGCCCGACCTCGAGGTGGACGATCCGCACGGGGCGAGAACGCTGGTCCTGGGCTGGGGCTCCACCTACGGGCCCATCACCGCTGCGGTACGGCGGCTGCGGACGGCGGGAGAGGCCATCGCGCAGGCCCATCTGCGGCACCTCAACCCGTTCCCCCGCAACCTCGGCACAGTGCTGAGGAGCTACGACAAGGTCGTCGTCCCCGAGATGAACCTCGGCCAGCTCGCCACCCTCGTCCGGGCGAAGTACCTGGTCGACGCCCGTTCCTACAACCAGGTCAACGGCATGCCGTTCAAGGCGGAGCAGCTCGCCGCAGCGCTCAAGGAGGCCATCGATGACTGACGCCACGAACGGTCTGCTCCAGCTCGTCCCCAAGGCCGAGGCCAAGCAGTCCATGAAGGACTTCAAGTCCGACCAGGAAGTGCGCTGGTGCCCCGGCTGCGGTGACTACGCGATCCTGGCGGCCGTGCAGGGCTTCATGCCGGAGCTGGGGTTGGCCAAGGAGAACATCGTCTTCGTCTCCGGCATCGGCTGCTCCTCCCGCTTCCCCTACTACATGAACACCTACGGCATGCACTCGATCCACGGGCGCGCGCCGGCGATCGCGACGGGGCTGGCCGCGTCCCGGCGGGACCTGAGCGTGTGGGTGGTGACGGGGGACGGCGACGCGCTCTCGATCGGCGGCAACCACCTCATCCACGCCCTGAGACGCAATGTCAACCTGAAGATCCTGCTGTTCAACAACCGTATCTACGGACTCACCAAGGGCCAGTACTCCCCCACCTCCGAGGTCGGCAAGATCACCAAGTCGACGCCCATGGGGTCGCTGGACGCGCCTTTCAACCCCGTCTCGCTGGCCCTCGGGGCCGAGGCGTCGTTCGTGGCGCGGACCATCGACTCCGACCGCAAGCACCTGACGGAGGTACTGCGTCAGGCCGCCGCCCACCCCGGTACGGCGCTGATCGAGATCTACCAGAACTGCAACATCTTCAACGACGGCGCGTTCGAGGCGCTGAAGGACCGGCAGTCGGCGGAGGAGGCGGTGATCCGCCTGGAGCACGGGCAGCCGATCCGCTTCGGGGCGGACGGCGCGCGGGGCGTCGTACGCGACCGGCGGACCGGGGATCTGAAGGTCGTCACGGTGAGCGCCGACAACGAGGCGGACATCCTCGTCCACGACGCGCACGCGGACTCGCCCACGACCGCGTTCGCGCTGTCCCGGCTCGCCGATCCGGACACGCTGCACCACACCCCGATCGGCGTGCTGCGCTCCGTCCGGCGGCCGGTCTACGACACCCAGATGGCCGAGCAGCTCGACGCGGCCGTCGAACAGCACGGCAAGGGCGATCTCGCGGCGCTGCTGGCGGGCGGGGACACCTGGACGGTCGTCGGCTGACACCGTCGTAGCGGCGCGGATCCGCAGCGGTTCACGAGGCCCGGGACTGGAGTTCCCGGGCCTCGTCGTATGCCTGGCGGGCCTTCTCGACGTCGGCCATGCGGGTGTACGTCCACAGGGCCAGCCCACGCACCTGCTCGGCGGCCTCGCGGCCGAGGTCGGTGAGCGAGTAGTCGACCCGGGGCGGGATCACCGGCTTGGCGTCGCGGTGGACCAGTCCGTCGCGCTCCAGGGTCTGCAGGGTCTGGGTCAGCATCTTCTCGCTGACCTGCCCGATCGCCCGGCGCAGTTCGCTGAAGCGGTGCGGGTGGTCCAGGAGGTGGATCAGGACGAGGACGCCCCACCGGCTGGTCACGTGTTCCAGGACCAGGCGCGAGGGGCACATCGCGTCGACGACTCGCGGGGCCATGACTGCGGCCGTAGCCGCCGTCACTGCCGGGGCGGGTGTACGGGGGTCACTTACTGCCATGCCAGTACCTTACTTCAAAGTGGGTACTTTCGCTGAGTTAGTGCCACTCGTATGGTTAGTGCCAGACCCGCTGACCCCACTAGGAGTTCCTGAGCCATGAGCATCGTCGTCACCGGAGCCACCGGACACCTCGGCCGTCACGTCGTGGAGCAGTTGCTGGAGAAGGTTCCGGCGGAGCAGATCACGGCCGTCGTACGCGACGAGGCCAAGGCCGCCGACTTCGCGGCCAAGGGCGTGAAGATCGCCGTCGCGGACTACAACGCCCCCGAGACCTTCGACGGCGTGCTCTCGGCCGGCGACAAGGTGCTGCTGATCTCGGGCAACGAGTTCGACAAGGGCCGCCCGGCCCAGCACCAGGTCGTCATCGACGCCGCGAAGGCGGCCGGAGCCGCGCTGCTCGCGTACACCGGCGCGCCGGGCAGCCTGAGCGCGGCACTGGCGGACGACCACCACGCCACCGAGAAGGCGCTGGTCGCCTCCGGTCTGCCGTACGCGCTGCTGCGCAACGGCTGGTACCACGAGAACTACACCGAGCAGCTCGCCCCGGTGCTCGAGCACAACGCCGTCGTCGCGGCCGCCGGCGAGGGCCGGGTCTCCTCCGCCTCCCGCGCGGACTACGCGGCCGCCGCCGTCGCCGTGCTGACCGGCGAGGGCCACGAGAACAAGACGTACGAGCTGGGCGGCGACGAGGCGTGGAGCTTCGCCGAGTACGCGGCCGAGCTGAGCAAGCAGACCGGCAAGGAGATCGCCTACAGCGCCGTTCCGGCCGAGGCGCTCATCGGCATCCTGACCGGCGCGGGCCTGCCCGAGCAGTTCGCCGTGATCCTGGCCGGCGTGGACGCGTCCATCGCGAAGGGCGAGCTGGTCGTGTCGAGCGGCGACCTGTCCCGGCTGGCGGGCCGCCCGACCACTCCGCTCGCCGAGGCGATCACGGCGGCACTGAAGGGCTGACCGGCCCGGCAACAGGCCCGGTATCGGGGCCGATACCGGGCCCGGAGCAGGCTCCGCTTCCGCCCCACCCCCGTCTGTCATGACCGTATAGCGATACGGACATGACAGACGGGGGTGCTCGGCGTTACCGTCGTCCACGCATGCCTGACGGTGAGAGGGAGGGGCCCCGTGGCCGGGACGTCGAGGACTGAAGGCCGGATAGGCCTGCTGAACGGCATCGCGGCGTACGGGATGTGGGGCCTGGTGCCCCTCTTCTGGCCGCTGCTCAAGCCGGCCGGCGCGACCGAGATCCTGGCCAACCGCATGGTGTGGTCCCTCGCCTTCGTCGCCGTCGCGCTGCTCGTCGTACGACGCTGGGCGTGGGCCGGCGAGCTGCTGCGGCAGCCGCGCAGGCTCGGTCTCGTCGTGATCGCCGCGGCCGTGATCACCGTGAACTGGGGCGTCTACATCTGGGCCGTGAACAGCGGCCATGTCGTCGAGGCGTCACTCGGCTACTTCATCAACCCGCTGGTCACCATCGCGATCGGCGTGCTGGTCCTCAAGGAGCGGCTGCGGCCCGTGCAGTGGGCGGCGGTCGGCGTCGGCTTCGCCGCGGTGCTGGTCCTGACCATCGGCTACGGCCGCCCGCCGTGGATCTCCCTCTGCCTCGCCTTCTCCTTCGCCACCTACGGGCTGGTGAAGAAGAAGGTCAACCTCGGCGGCGTCGAGTCGCTGACCGCCGAGACCGCCGTCCAGTTCCTGCCCGCACTCGGCTATCTGCTGTGGCTGTCGGCGCACGGCGACGCCACCTTCACGACCGAGGGCCCCGGACACGCGGCCCTGCTCGCCTCCACGGGCATCGTCACCGCACTCCCCCTCGTCTGCTTCGGCGCGGCGGCGATCCGCGTGCCGCTGTCCACGCTGGGCCTGTTGCAGTACCTGGCCCCGGTCTTCCAGTTCCTGCTCGGCGTCCTCTACTTCGGAGAGGCGATGCCGGCCGAGCGCTGGGCCGGGTTCGCGCTGGTGTGGCTGGCGCTGGTGCTGCTCACGGGGGATGCGTGGCGCTCCGCGCGGCGGACGAAGAAGGCGGGGACGCCGGAGCCGGTGGGCACGGTGGAGCCGGTGGAGCCGGTGGGCACGGCGGCGACGGTGAAGCCGGTCGGCACGGCTCCGGTCGCCGCCTCGACGCCGCCCGCCGCGGTGGACGTCTGACCTGGGTGGCTCCAGGCTCCTCCCCCTCCGGAATCTTGTCCGGAATGTGAACCCTGTGTCCCGATAGCGCTCTTGACGTGGCGTCAGTGGCGAGTTCACCATCCTGGAACCCCATTCACTGTGGAGTCTCTGCGATCCGGAGACTCCCGAGGAATTCGGAGCCCCCCACATGCAGGCACCCAAGCTCCCCAGACTCGCCGAGCGGCCCGTTTCCGGGCGTACGGCGGCGGTCGGCATCGTTTCGCTTGTCATGCTCCTGACTGGCGGATCGATAGCCGGCGCGGCTCCCGCGCCCCTGGCCGCCGCTCCCGACATCCCGCTGGCCAACGTCAAGGCGCATCTGACCCAGCTTCAGTCCATCGCCACCGCCAACGGCGGCAACCGCGCCCACGGCCGGACCGGCTACAAGGCCTCGCTCGACTATGTGAAGGCCAAGCTGGACGCCGCCGGGTTCACCACCACCATCCAGCAGTTCACGTCCTCCGGCCGCGTCGGCTACAACCTGATCGCCGACTGGCCCGGCGGCGACGCCAACCAGGTGGTCATGGCCGGATCGCACCTCGACAGCGTCACGTCGGGGGCCGGGATCAACGACAACGGCTCCGGCTCGGCCGCCGTGCTGGAGACGGCGCTGGCCGTGGCCCGGGCCGGCAACGTCCCCGCCAAGCACCTGCGGTTCGCCTGGTGGGGCGCGGAGGAACTGGGCCTGGTCGGGTCCCGGTACTACGTCAACAACCTGTCCTCCGCGAACCGCGCCCGCATCAGCGGCTACCTCAACCTCGACATGGTCGGCTCGCCGAACCCCGGCTACTTCGTCTACGACGACGCCCCGGCCATCGAGCAGACCTTCAAGGACTACTTCACCGGCCTCGGCGTCCCGACGGAGATCGAGACCGAGGGCGACGGCCGCTCCGACCACGCCCCCTTCAAGAACGTGGGCGTGCCGGTGGGCGGCCTGTTCAGCGGCGCCGACTACATCAAGACGGCGGCGCAGGCGGCCAAGTGGGGCGGCACGGCCGGGCAGGCCTTCGACCGCTGCTACCACTCCTCCTGCGACACCACCGCCAACATCAACGACACCGCCCTGGACCGCAACGCGGACGCGCTCGCGTACGCGATCTGGAGCCTGTCCGCCTGACCGGCCAGGGCCGCTACGCGCCTGATTTACGGGCGCGTTCCGCCAGGCGGAGCATGCGCGCGCGGGCTGACTCCAGCTGCTCGACGTCGTCGGCGGCCGGGCCCTCCTCGGTGCTGAGCTCCGTCCACAGGCCGAGGAGTTCGGTCCCCAGGTTCAGTCCCTGCAGGGGGTCCCGTACGGCACGCCAGGCCGCCGCCGCGCTCTGGACGTTGCCGTACGCGGCCTCCGCGTCCCGGGCCCGGCGGCTGATGCGGGCCAGGTCGAGGGAGACGTGGAAGGCGCGCAACGGGTCGCCCGCCAAGTAGGCGATGTACGCGGTGAGTTCACGTAGCCGGAGCACTTCGGGGTGCTCCGGTCCGAGCGTTCCGGACGCCTCCTGCACGGTCCGCTCCGCGAGACCGGCCGCGGCATCGATCCGGCCCGCCCGCACGGCCTCGTTGATCTGCGCCACCGGTTCCCCGAGGAGTGCGGGGACGCCGCCCTCGCCATGCAGGGCACGGGGATCGTCCCCCAGCACCGCCTCCGCGACGGCGTCGAAGCCGCGGGCGGGGGTGGGCTTGAGGTCGGCTTCGGCAGCGGCGACCGATGCGGAGACGACCTCGTCGGGGACGAAGGGGGTGGGAGCGGAGGGTGGTGCAGGGGCTGAGGCGGGGATCGGGTGGGAGTGCGGGAGCGGGAGCGGCAGAGGCAGGGGGATCGGCGTCGAGATGGGCGTGGAGTCGGAGGTGAAGTCGGGGGTGGTGTCCGGGGTCGGCTGCTCGTCCATCTGCGGGGGCGGGCCGAAGACGCCCGTCGGAGCGCTGACCGTGCCGAGGGCCGGGACGTCGTCCCTGGGTTCCGGAGCCGTGTCCGTAGGTTCCGGAGCCGTGTCCGTGTCGGTCTGGGGCGCCGGCGCCGTCGTCCGCTCCGGCTTCGCGTCCGGGTCGGGCACCGCGCGCAGCGGGAACGTCGGGGCCCTGTCGCACACCGGCTCGGCCGCCGGGTGCAGGAAGTGCGTGGGCTTGTCGTGCTGCGGCGGGGACGGCGGCCGTTCGTCTTCGAGACGTGCGGGCTCGTTCGGGACGGGCAGCGGCTCCTCCCGTACCGCCGCCGCCACCGCCGGCGTGCGCAGGGGCTCCGCCGTGAAGTGGCTGGAGCCGTCCGGTTCGACGCGCAGGGGGACGACGTAACCGATGCGGTCGTCGTGGACCGTGGCGAGGACGGGGTGGCCGGTGGCGAGGGCGATGCGGTGGAGGTGGCTCAGGACGGCGCGCTGGATCTCCTCGCCGTCGACCGCCGTGACCGGTACGCCGCCTATCGTCGCCGTCCCACCCCCGCGGACATGGACATCGAGCGGGGCCACCACAGCGGCCGGGCGGCCGGGGTGCTGCTGTTCCCGCATCTTCTCGCGGCTGAGTCGAGACATCGGTTCCTCACTCGGATGCGTCGTCACGATCCGGTCGTCCAGGTGCACGTACGTGACACGTACTGTTGAGTCTCTCCGAGCGCTCCCGGTCCGCGCGTCACCACGACGTCACAGCCTCGTTCCAGGAACCCACGCCCCGCTCCCCGGGGCCGCCCCGGAACCACCGGGCTCAGGGTGCGCCCCGGGGGACGGCGCCGACTGGGAGGAACACGGGGATGCGGACGACGGACGGGCAGCCGGGGCCGGAGATCTGGATCCGGGGACCGGTGGCCGCACCGGATCCGGCGCCCATGCCTTACGCGTCCACCGCCTCGCCCCGGCGCTTCTCGTGGGTCGCCACGCACGGCGGGGCCGGCAGCTCCACCCTCGCCGCGGTCTACGGCGGCCACGACTGCGGACGTGAGTGGCCCGGCGCCGGTGATCCCCCGTCCGTGTTGCTCGTCGCGCGTACCCATGCTGCCGGGCTGGAGTCCGTCCTACGGACCCTGGAGGTCTTCCGGCGCGGGGCGGCTCCGCAGGCGCTCGACCTCGACGCCGTCGTACTCGTCGCGGACGCGCCGGGGCGGCTGCCGCGCCCGCTCGTCCAGCGGGTGCGGGTGATCGAGTCGGTCATCGACGTGTACCGGGTCCCGTGGGTGACGAACTGGCGTCTCGGCGACCTGGGCGGAAGCCCGCCGAGGGAGACGGAACCGCTGTCCCGGCTCACGGGGGCGGTGCGCGGGAGAGCTCGCTGAGGCCCGACACCGGGGGCGGGCTTGCGCAGTGGCCTCCGGCCGTCGAGATCGCCGCGGACGTGCGCGCGGGACGGCTGCGGGCCGTGGACGTCGTCGGCGAGGCGCTCGGACGGATCGCCCGGGTCGACCGTTCGCTGTGCGCGTTCGCCGAGGTATGGGAGGAGCGGGCGCGGGCGTGGGCGCGTGAGGTCGACGAGCGGGTCGGCCCGGGCGGGTCGCCGCCCCTGGCCCGGGCCCTGCCGCTGGCCGGTGTGCCGATCGGGGTGAAGGGACGTCGCGGGCTGCGTGCGGCGGCCGCGTTGATCGCCGCCGGATGCGTGCCCGTGGGGGCGACCGCCGTGCCCGGCCCCGGCACCCCCTGGCAGACCTGGGGCCTCGGCGCCCACGGCCGTACCGTCAATCCCTGGCGCGCCGACCGCACACCTGGCGGCTCCTCGGCCGGCTCGGCGGCGGCGGTGGCCGCCGGCCTGGTCCCCCTCGCGACCGGCAGCGACGGCGCGGGCTCGGTGCGCATCCCGGCGGCGTGGTGCGGCGTCATCGGCCTCAAGGCGACCAACGGACGACCGCTGCCCGGGGACCGTACGGGGCTGGCCGCGCCGGGCGTGCTCGTGCGGCACGCGGCGGACGCCGAGGCGTGGTGGCGGGTCATGGTTCCGGGGGCGGCAGCAGAGGTGGGGGCGGAGGTGGGGGCGGAGGTGGGGGCGGACTCCTTGGGGCACGCGTGTGTGACGGGTGCCGCGGTGGGCGGAAGGGCGGTTCCGGTGGCACCGCCGACCGCCGTCTTCTCCCCCGACCTCGGCTTCGCCGACTCCGACCCCGAGCCGCTCGCCCTCGCCCGCGCCGCCGCCGAGCGTCTCGCCGAGGCCGGTGTCATCCGGCTGGGGTCGTCCGACGCGCCCCTGCGGCTGGCGGACCCCGGCCCGGCCTGGCTCGCGCTGCGCACCCCGGGCTCGGATCTCCGCGCGGCCGAACGGGTCCGGGAGGCGAACGACCTGCTGCTGGCCGGCTTCTTCGTCGGCGCCGACCTGCTGCTGACGCCCACGACCCCCCACGCCGCGCACGGTCACGAAGGCCCCGGCGACCGCTACTCGACGGCGCTGACCTGGGCGTTCAACCTCAGCGGGCACCCGGCGATCAGCCTCCCGGCGGGGGTCGGCGCGGACGGCTGTCCGGTGGGGTTGCAGGTGGTCGCGGCGCACGGCGGGGAGCTGTCGCTGCTGGCGGCGGCACGAGCCTGGCCGAGCCTGCCGAGCCACCTGAGCTCGTGAGCTCGTGAGCTCGTGAGCTCGTGAGCTCGTGAGCTCGTGAGCTCGTGAGCTCGTCGGGCGAAATGATTGCGTGCACATATAATGCAGGGGCATACTATCGTCGTACGCCGACTACCTGGGGGATCGGATCATGACGACGCACCGCAGTTTCCTGTTCGTGCTGGGCAGCAGCCGTCCGGACGGCAACACCGAGTCACTGGCCCGCAAGGCCGCCGAGCAACTGCCCTCCGACGTCGAGCAGACGTGGATCAGCCTGGCCGCACACCCGTTGCCCGACTTCGCGGACCTGCGGCACGACAGCGACCACGTCCGCCCCACCGAGGGCAGCACCGCGCTGCTGCTCGACGCCACGCTCGACGCGACGGACATCGTGATCGTGTCCCCGCTGTACTGGTACTCGGTCTCCGCCCAGACCAAGCGCTACCTGGACCACTGGTCGGGCTGGCTGCGCACCCCCGGCCTCGACTTCAAGGCGACGCTCGCCGGGCGCACCCTCTGGGGCGTCACCGTGCTCGCGGACGACCAACCCGTGGTCGCCGACCCGCTCGTCGGGACGCTCAACAACTCGGCCGCGTATCTGAAGATGCGGTTCGGCGGGGTCCTGCTCGGCAACGGCAGCAAGCCCGGCGACATCCTGGCGGACGCGGAGGCGCTGGCGCGCGCGAAGACGTTCTTCGCACAGGAGGCGCCGGCGGCCCGCTTCCTGTACGAGACCGCGTGAGACTCGCCGAGGGCCGAGGGCCATCAAGGCCTCTTGTGGCCCGTTGAGGCCCATTGGGGCCATTGGGGTCAGGTCGTGATGTCCTTCGTCGTGAAGCGCGCCCAGGCCGCCGAGCCGAAGACGGCCGCGTAGAGGGCCTGGAGACCGAGGTTCTTCTGCAGGTCGTCCCAGTAGACCGGCTCGCGCATCAGGTCGGCGAAGGACAGCCAGTAGTGCGAGAAGAAGTACGGCTGGAGCGCGTGGAGCTGAGGGATCTGGTCGAGGATCTGGACCGTGATCAGCAGCCCCACCGTCGTGGCCATCGCCGCGATGCCGCTGCTCGTGAGCGTGGACACGAACAGGCCGAGCGCCGCCACGCCCATCAGGGACGCGGCGACGACCAGGGCGATCAGCAGCGCCCTGAGCAGTCCGTCGGCGAAGTCGATCCGGGTGCCGGAGATCGTCGTCAGGTCGCCCAGTGGGAAGAGCAATGCGCCGACCGTCAGCGCCGACAGTGCGACCACGAGCGTGGCCGCCAGGCAGAAGGTCATGACGGTCGCGTACTTGGCCAGCAGGAGGCGGGTGCGGCCGGCGGGGGCGACGAGGAGGTAGCGGAGCGTCCCCGCGTTCGCCTCTCCGGCGATGGCGTCGCCCGCGACGACGCCGATCGCCATCGGCAGGAAGAACGGCAGCGTCACGGCCAGCGCGGTGAAGACCAGGAACAGGCCGTTGTTGGTGACCTGCGAGATGAACGCGGGGCCACCGCCACCACCCCCTCCTCCCCCGCCACCACCGGGCCCGGCAGACGAGCCGTCGCTCGTCTCGATCTTCACCGCGATCCCGACCAGGATCGGCACGGCCGCCAGCACGCCCAGCAGCGCGAGGGTGCGCCAGCGCCGGAAGGTGGTCAGCAGTTCGTTGCGGAGGATGCCGAAGGTCCAGATCCAGGGCGAGGTCGAGGCCGAGGGCGCGGCCGGGATCGTGGTCGCGGTCGTGGTCGAGGCCGGCGTCCGCGCAGGACTCCGGTTCGACGCCTCGGCGTCAGACTCGGCCGCTTCAGCCTGCGACATCGAAACCCTCCCCCGTGAGCGCCACGAACGCGTCCTCCAGAGAGGCCCGTTCGACGCCGAAGCCTCGGACGCGGACGCCCGCCGTCACCAACGCGGTGTTCAGGTCGGCAAGATCGCGGTCCGGCGGCGGAGCCTCCGCGCTCACGAGATCCTCGCCGACGACGACGTCGCCCACTCCCTGCTCCTTCAACACCCGGGCGGCGTCTGCGAGGTCCGGCGTCGTCACGACCAGTCGGCCGCGTGTCCCCGCCGCGAGGTCCGCCACCGGTCCCTGGACGATCAGCCTGCCCTGCGCCATCACCGCCGCATGGGTGCACACCTGCTCGATCTCGTCGAGCAGGTGTGAGGAGAGGAAGACGGTCGTGCCCTCCGAGGCCAACTCCCGGATCAGCGAACGGATCTCGCGCATTCCCTGTGGATCCAGGCCGTTGGTCGGCTCGTCGAGGACGAGCAGACGACGGGGCTGGAGGAGGGCGGCGGCGAGGCCCAGACGCTGTTTCATGCCCAGCGAATACGCCTTCGCCTTCTTGCCGGCGGCGGCCGTCAGCCCGACCCGCTCCAGCGCCGCCGTGACACGCGCACGCCGGGTGCGCGGGTCGGCGGTCGGGTCGGCGGCGTCGTAACGGAGCAGGTTGTCGCGGCCGGAGAGGAAGCCGTAGAGGGCGGGGCCCTCGATGAGGGCCCCGACGTGCGGCAGCACGGTGCGCGCGGCCCGCGGCATGGGTCGACCCAGGACGCGGGCCGAGCCGGCCGTGGGCTCGATGAGTCCCATCAGCATGCGGATGGTGGTGGTCTTGCCGGAGCCGTTGGGACCGAGGAAGCCGAAGACGCTGCCCGCGGGGACGGTCAGGTCGAGGCCGTCGACGGCGAGTTGGCCGCCGCGGAAGCGCTTGGTGAGGGCGCGGGTGTGGATGACGGCGTCGCCCTCGCCCTTGCCGTCGTCGCCGTCATCGACCATGGACGCCCTCACCGAAGCCCCGATCCCCAGTACCCGTAGTACCCGTAGTACTTCTACTTCGCCGCGTTCGCCGCCTTCACGAGGGCGTCCTTGGTGACCGCGCCGACGTAGACCTTGCCGTCGTCCGTCATCAGGGCGTTGATCAGGCGGGTGGAGAAGACGGTTCCGGAGCCGAACTTGCCGCTCACCTTGTCGCCGAAGGAGTCGAGGAAGCCGCCGAGGTCGCCGCCGGCCTCGGAGCCCGAGGGCACGCCCTCGCCGCCGGTGTCGAAGGTGGCGATGGACGTCCAACCCTCGCCGATGACGGTGGGGCCGTCGGTGCCGCCGAGGTCCGCCTCGAGGTCCTTGCCGAGGTCGTCGGGCTTGCCGGGGAGTGCGGGGAGTCCGGGGGCCGACTCGGGCGCGCCGCCCTCGTCCCACTTGCCGGCCTCGTCGGCCGCGTCGGCCTCGGTGACCTTCGCGCCCTTGGGGACGGTGAAGTCGAAGGTGGAGGCGGCGGGCTTGGCGAAGCTGACCTGGGTGAAGCCCGCGTCCACGACGGCGGCGCCGCCGCTCGCCGGGGTCAGCGTGAACTTCAGCGGCAGGCCCGTCTTCGCGTCCACGGCCACGCTGATGGCGCCGACCGTGGAGCCGGCCTGCTTCGGCTTGACCAGCAGCTTGTAGGCGTCGCGGCCGGCGACGTGGACGGTGCCGTCGACGGTCACGGAGGTCGTGTCGTCGACCGCCTTCAGAGCGTCCTCGGTGAGGTCCTTGGGCGTGGCGGGAACGGGGGTCTCAGCCTTGTCGGAGCTTTCGTCGACCTTGGAGTGATAGACCTCGTTGGAGGCGCTGTCGTACCCCCAGACGTCCTTGCCGTTGTGGATGAGGCTGTATTCGGCGGCGTTCTCCAGCAGCGAGAGCTTCTGCTTGTCCGGGCCGTCGGCGGCGACGCGCAGGGTGTGCGTGCCGGAGGCGAGCTCGGTGAGCTTGGCGGACGGATCGGCGGACGATCCGTCACCGCCCTGCTGTGCGACGCCGGAGAGGAGACCGCTCTCCAGTCCGCCGAGGTCGGGCAGCCCGAGATCGGTGCTGATCTTCACCGTCCCGGACAGCTGCTGCACGTCCGAGGCGGCGATCTTGTCGAGGAGTTGCTGTGCGGTGATCTTCGGCAGGTCGGGGTCGCCGGAGTCGGCGAGCGCCGGGACCAGCCCGATCGTCGCCGCCGCGACACCGATCACGGTGACCGGGACGACGTACCGCACTGCCTTGCGCCGTCCGAGGCGCAGGTCGTCGGCGTCCCCACCGGTCGCGTCCACGCCGGTCGTGGTGTCGTCGGATGCCTTCGGTGCCATGTGTGCCTTACCTCCGTCGTCGGCGGCGGCTGGTCATCTCGCGCCGAACTTCCCCACCCCAAGCCGCCATTCTCACCCGAATCGGTGAGGAGTGGTGTTTTCCGTGGTTCCCATCTGACCAAATCCACTCTTCGGAAGCGTCAACCCGGGGACTCAACTCCACGTACACCTCCGGTATGACACAACGCGCCAGGACCACGCCTGTCCCGTAGGGGTTGGCGGGCCGAGACGGGGCGGAGACCGGTGGGCGGGGGTCAGCCGGCTCGGTGGACGACCGCGTCGCAGAGTTCCATCAGCGCCGCCTTCGAGTCGCACTCCCGCAACGGCGCCAACGCAGCCCGCGCGTCCTTCGCGTACCGCACCGTGTCCCGGCGGGCCTGCTCCAGCGCCGGGTGGGCCCGGAGCGCCTCCAGGGCCTCGGCGAGCCGTGCGTCGTCACTCAGGTCGGAGTCCAGCAGCTCGCACAGTGCGATGTCCTCGGGCAACGACAACCGCGCCGCTTGCTCCCGCAGCCGCAGCACCGGCAGCGTGGGAACGCCCTCGCGAAGATCCGTCCCGGGCGTCTTTCCCGACTCGTGCGAGTCGGAGGCGATGTCCAGGACGTCGTCCGCCAGCTGGAAGGCGACGCCCAGCCGCTCGCCGTACTGCGTCAGCACGTCGACGACCGTCTCGTCGGCGCCCGACATCATCGCGCCGAACCGGCAGGCGACCGCGACGAGCGAGCCCGTCTTGCCGCCGAGCACGTCGAGGTAGTGCTCGACCGGGTCGCGCCCGTCCGTCGGCCCGGCCGTCTCCAGGATCTGTCCGGTGACCAGCCGCTCGAACGCCTCCGCCTGCACCCGGACCGCCTCCGGCCCGAGGTCGGCCAGGATGTGCGAGGCGCGCGCGAAGAGGAAGTCACCCGTGAGGACGGCGACGGAGTTGCCCCAGCGGGCGTTCGCGCTGGGCACCCCGCGCCGCACGGCGGCCTCGTCCATCACGTCGTCGTGGTACAGCGTGGCCAGATGGGTGAGCTCCACGACCACGGCCGACGGCACGATCCCCGGCGCGTACGGGTCCCCGAACTGCGAGGCGAGCACCACGAGCAGCGGCCGGAACCGCTTCCCGCCCGCCCGTACGAGGTGCTGGGCGGCCTCCGTGATGAACGGGACCTCACTCTTGGTGGCCTCGAGCAAGCCTTCCTCGACAGCCGCCAATCCGGCCTGGACATCGGCTTCCAGAGCCTGGTCCCGCACGCTCAGCCCGAACGGCCCGACGACGGTCACGAGGGGTCTCCTGTCTGCTGGTGTCCACTGGCGGTTACGCGGTTTGTCGATAGGTCGCTGCCATCACTCAAGTCAGCGTATCCGGTCACGTTTCGATCACCGATAGCCCCCACGTCACGCAGGCTCGAATGGGCCCGCCGGAGGGGCGTCCCGCCCGGCCGAGCCACGCCGGATCCGGCCCGTTATGTTTCTGATCAGCCCATATGAACGAACTCCTATCGAGTTACCAGGTAGTAGTGATTCATGCCCGCCGGGTGGCGTCGGCACATCCCGGGACCATTTCCCGCCACTTCCCACCACACACGGGCCCGCGCATCACGCCGGCGCGCCGCACCCCTGCCGCCGGGCCGTCCGAGCAATCCGGCCAACCCCAGCACGGCAGGGCAAATCGGACTAATTCCAATCCCATCCTTTTGCCCTTCCTTTAAATACGAGTTGAGGTGAATGCCCGATTCGCCACTCTTGTGATTGCTGGTGACTTGGCTCACTCCCGACGCCCGGCCGACACCCGCACGCCGTGCGCCGTTTCCCCGCACACCTCAAGCAAGTTGGGGCTTTGCACCCACAAAGGATCAAGCACCCCATAGGTCACAGACCAAGGTCAATAGGGGTGATCTGTGAATCTGCCACTTGTTCCGGACATGTGCTCTCGCATACGTTCCCGGCCTGTCGGGCGGACGCCGAATCCTGCCGCCGCCCGGAACACCCATCGAGAACCGCACGGCAGGAGCGGGGGAACCAGGTAGGCCGCCGAACCGAATTTCCGGACGTCTTGGATTTTCAGGATGTTTTGGACACATCGGTACGGCTTGGGGTGAAGTCGCGTCCGTCAGGACGTGGCCGGGCAGCTCCCGCCCGAACCCGACAGCTCACCTCGCAGGCGCCGGAGAGGAACTTCGTCATGTCCGCTGCCGCTCAGCCGCGCCGCACCCGCCGCACCCGTCTCGCCCGCACGATCGCCGTCGCCGCCACCGGCGCGGCCGTGCTCGCCCTCCCGATCCTCGGCTCCGCCACCGCCTCCGCGGCGACGCCGACCGTCGTCACCGCCACCAGCCTCGGCTACGCCAACAACCTCGACGGCTGGATCCGCGCCTCGCTCCACGTCATGGCGCAGCACGGCATCCCGGGGACGTACAACGGCATCTACCGCAACGTCATCCGTGAGTCCTCCGGCAACCCCTACGCCATCAACCTCTGGGACTCCAACGCGGCTGCGGGCATCCCGTCCAAGGGGCTGCTCCAGGTCATCGACCCGACCTTCCGCGCCTACCACGTCTCCGGCACCTCGTGGAACTCCTACGACCCGGTCGCCAACATCACCGCCGCCTGCAACTACGCGGCCGCGCGCTACGGCTCGATCGACAACGTGTTCGGCGCGTACTGACAGCACCGTTCACCTGCGGACGCATAGCGACACCCCGACTTACGGGAACATTCGTTCGAGGACGACGGCCACGCCGTCGTCCTCGTTCGACGTCGTCACTTCGTCGGCCACGGCCTTGAGCTCGGGGTGGGCGTTGGCCATGGCGACACCGTGCGCGGCCCAGTCGAACATCGGGATGTCGTTGGGCATGTCCCCGAACGCGACGGTGTCCTCGGGCCGCAGACCGAGGTGTTCGGCGGCCAGGGCCAGGCCCGTCGCCTTGGTGATCCCGCAGGGCTGGAGCTCGACCGTGCCCGGCCCCGACATGGTGACGGTGGCGAGCGAGCCGACCACCGAGCGGGCCGTCGAAGCCAACTCGTCGTCGGACAGGGTGGGATGGCGCAGCAGCACCTTGCTGATCGGCTCGCACCACAGGTCGTCCCGCCGGCCGACGCGCAGCGCGGGCAGCGTCGGGTGCGGCATCAGATAGCCCGGCTCGATGAGCGTCAGCCCGTCGACGCCGTCCTGGTCCACGGCCGCGTACAGCTGCCCGACCTCCGCCTCGATCTTGCCCAGCGCGGTCTCCGCCAGCTCCCGGTCCAGGGTGACCGACCACAGCAGTCGGTCCGCGCCGGCGTCGTACAACTGCGCGCCCTGTCCGCACACCGCGAGCCCTCTGCTGTGCAGACGGTCGAGCAGCGGCCGCACGCGGGGCGCGGGCCGTCCCGTCACCACCAGGTGGCGTGCGCCGGCGGCCGCCACCCGCGCGAGCGCGTCGAGCGACCGGTCGGAGAAGGTGTCGTCGCCGCGGAGCAGCGTTCCGTCCAGGTCGGTGGCGATCAGGGCGTACGCGGTGCGCGCGGCATATGCGAGGGGTGCGGCCATGATCAGAGAATACGGATCCCGCACCCCTCGGGTTCGACGCAAACCGAACGACGCCCAGGTCCTGCCCTGTTCTGTCAACTCCCCTTTAAAAGAAACGGCTTTCTGGCGCGTTGCCGGGTAGCGGACGGTTAAAGGCCTCTGCACCAGTTGGCAACAACATGGGACGCTACCTACCGCGACGCCCTGGTGGAGCGGTACCGTCCAGGTGTCCAGGGGGGACTTGATCGGGGGGTCAGGTTGAGCAGTGGGCGCATTCGTGTGCTGAGGCCGCAGGACCTCGGCGAGGGGGAGAGGGAGCGGTGGCGCGCGCTGCGCGCCGCGTCGACGCTTCCGCGAAACCCCTTCATGGAACCGGAGTTCACCGACGCCGTGGGCCTCGTACGGCCACGCGCACGTGTGGGGGTGGTGTATGAGGGGCGCGAGCCGGTCGGCTTCCTGCCCCATGAGCAAAACAGGCTCGGCCGCGGCCAGGCCCTCGCGTACGGCGTCTCGGACGCACAAGGCGCGGTGCTGGCCCCGGGCCTCGGGCTGAACGCCGACGAACTGATGCGGGCGTGCTCCCTGACGAGCTTCGCCTTCGACAACCTGGAGGCGGAGCAGGGGCTGTTCGCCCCGCACGCGGCCGCGGAGTACGCCGCCTATGTCATCGACGTCGAGAAGGGCTACGAGACCTACGAGTCCGTGCTGCGCGCCCAGTCACCGAAGTTCCTGAAGACGACCCTCGCCAAGGAGCGCAAGCTCGGCCGGCAGGTCGGGGAGCTGCGGTTCGTGTTCGACGAACGCGACCCGGCCGCGCTGCGCACGCTCATGGCCTGGAAGTCCGCGCAGTACCGCAGGACCGGCCGCCGGGACCGGTTCGCACAGGAGTGGATCACCCGGCTCGTGGATGCGCTCGCCGAGACGCGCGCACCGGACTGCTCCGGCACGCTGTCCGTCCTCTACGCGGGTGAACGGCCCGTCGCCGCGCACTTCGGACTGCGTTCGTCGACCGTCCTGGCCTGCTGGTTCCCGTCGTACGACCCGGAGTTCGCGAAGTTCTCGCCCGGTCTGGTGCTGCATCTGCGGATGGCCGAGTCGGCCGCCGCGGAGGGCATCGGCCTGCTCGACCTGGGGCGCGGCGCGGCCGAGTACAAGGACTCGCTGAAGACCGGGGAGATACCCGTGTTCGAGGGAGCGTGGACGCGTCCGGGGGTGGGCGCCGCGCTCTACTGGCTCAGCCGTGAACCGTCCCGCCGCGCGCACCACTTCGTGCGCAACCGGCCGAGGCTCGCCGCGACGGCCGCACGGACCTTGAAGGGCGCGGGCCGGCTGCGCCGGTCGTGACGGTTGACGGTCATGGAACTAGGGGGGTTCATGTTCCGCGCAAGAGGCGTGCGGCACGCGAGCGTGCAGCACGAGACACAGCAAGAGACACCGCACGAGACACGGCAGGGGATACGGCACGAGACACGGCAGGAGATACGGCGGTTCCTCGACATCCGGCCGGTGCAGATCGCCGAGCTCGAGCTGGACGAGGGGGGTGTGCTCAGACCCGGTCCGGGCAGCCCTCCCCTCACCCACGGTGAGGTGTTCGTGCTGGTCAGGAGGGGGCAACGGCCGGTCGGGACGCTACTCGGGCATGTACCGGAGGGCGCCGACCCGAAGACCGTCCTCATGGCTCTCGCCGCTCGTGAAACGGCTGAGGCGCCGGCTGAGCGGGAGCCGGATCCCGAACGCTCGCCCGCCCTGCCGCCCGTCCCGTCCACCACGGTCGTCGTCGCCACGCGCGAACGCACCGAGAAACTCGCCCACGCGCTCGACTCGCTCCTCGCCCAGGACCACCCCGACTTCGAGATCATCGTCGTCGACAACGCGCCCGTCACGGACTCGACCCGGGACCTGATCGAACACAAGTACGCCGAGCGCGTGCGGTACGTGACCGAGCCGGTGCCCGGTCTCGCCGTCGCGCACAACATGGGCGTGGCGGCCGCGCACGGCGAGGTGATCGCCTTCACCGACGACGACGTCGTCGCGGACCCGCGCTGGCTCACCGAGCTCACCGCGCCCTTCGTCGCCGATCCCGGCCTCGGCTGCACCACCGGCCTGATCCTCCCGGCCCGGCTGCGCACCCCTGCCCAGGTCCTCCTGGAGAGCCACGGCGGCTTCGCCAAGGGCTTCACGGCACGCACCTACGACCCGCACGACCCGCCCGCCGACGAGCCGCTGTTCCCCTTCACCGCGGGCCGCTTCGGCTCCGGCGCGAGCATGGCCTTCCGTACGGAGGTGCTGCGGTCGGTCGGCGGCTTCGACCCGGCGACGGGTGCGGGCACGCGCGCGCGTGGCGGCGACGACCTCTACGGGTTCGTCCGCGTCCTGGCCGCGGGCCACCGGCTGCACTACACCCCGCAGGCCCTGGTCTGGCACCACCACCGGGAGACCTGGCGCGACCTGGAGACCCAGGCCTACGGCTACGGCGCCGGCCTCACCGCCTACCTCACGGCGATCCTCGTCAACCGCCCCGGCCTGCTGCCCGCCTTCCTGGCCCGGCTGCCCCGCGGGCTGGCCTACGCCCGAACACTGACGGCGAGCCGGGAGGCGGGGGGCGCGTCGGAGCGCGTGGAGGGTGCGTCGGGGGGCGCGCCCGGCGGCCACGACGACCGGACGCACGCCTGGCCCGGACGGCTGTCCCGACTCCAGCGGCGCGGGATGCTCTACGGGCCGCTGGGCTATCTACGGGCCCGGCGCGCGCTGCGGCTGCGGCTGCGAGGCGCTGCACGATCGGGCGGCGCAACGCCATCGAGCGGTGCTGCACTGCCGAGCAGTGCTGCACGATCGAACAGTGCGGCGCGATCGAGCGGTGCGGCGCGATGACGGGGGCAGCGCACAGAGCCGGCACAGACGGCAGCGTCAGCAGCATCCCCGTGTTCCTCTACCACGCCGTGATGGAGGATCCGCCCGACTGGATCGCCGAGTTCACCGTCAGCCCGAAGCAGTTCGGCGAGCACCTGGACGCCGTCGTCGACAGCGGCCGCACGCCCGTCACGATCAGCGCGCTCGCCGACCACCTCGCGGGGCGGGCGCCGCTACCGTCCCGGCCGGTGCTGCTCACCTTCGACGACGGCTTCGCCGACCTGCCCGGTGCGACCGCCGAGGCGCTGGCCGGCCGCGGGCTGTCCGCCACCGCCTACCTCACCACCGGCGCCATCGCCCCGGGCGGCCGCAGCCTGCTGCCGCCCGCCCCGATGATGGGGCTGGCGCAGGCGGCGCGGCTGGAGCAGTACGGCATGGAGGTCGGCAGCCACACCGTCACGCACGCGCAGCTGGACACCCTCGCGCCCCGGGCGCTCGCGCACGAACTGAGGGCGTCGCGCTCGGTACTGGAGGACGCCCTCGGTCACCGCGTCCGCCATCTCGCCTACCCGCACGGCTACAACAGCGGCCGGGTGCGACGCATGGCGTCCGCCGCGGGCTACGAGACGGCCACCGCCGTGCGGCACGCGCTCAGTTCGGACCGCGACGAGCTCCACCGCATCGCCCGGCTCATCGTGCGTCGCGGCCACACCCTCGCCGACGTCGAGGGCTGGCTGGCGGGCTCCGGCGCCCGGGTCGCCCCCTATCGCGACGGACCGAAGACGGTCGGCTGGCGGTGGTACCGCCGGGCCCGCGCCGTGGTGCGGGGGCCGATGTTCGCGGGTTGATGTTCGCGGGTTGATGTTCGCGGGTTGAGCCGGGTTCAACGATTTTGGTGTGAAAAGAAGAGAAAATTCCTATAGTTGGCTTGAGGGAGGGGAGCCTCGACGTGCCACAACACGTGCCCGTACCGAGCACCGAGAGCAGCGAGCTGCCCACCCCCGAGCTCTCCACCGGACCGGGCGGTCCGGCCCCGGCCGGACACGACGACCGCAGTTCGCGGCGCCGGCGGATCCCGCTCCGTCCGCCGGACGCGGCCCTGCTGACGCTGCTGCTCGCCACCGGGCTCTGGGTGTACGCGCTGCCCCGCATCGGCTTCCGGGAGATGGGCGACTACGGCCTGCTGGACCGTCTCCCGGCCGCCTACTACCTCTCCTTGCTGGTCCTCACGGCGGGCTTCGTGCTCAGTCTGCGGCGCGCGGGCACCGCACCCTGGTGGCCGGCCGCGCACTGCGCCGCACTGCTGTTCGCCCTCAAGGCGCCCCCGGCGATCCTGTACGACGCGATCCGCTACCCGTGGGCCTCCAAGCACGACGCGATCGTCAACACGCTGCTCGCCAACGGTGAGCTGCGACCGGGCGCGGCGCTCTCGGGCAACATGTCCGCCTACGACCAGTGGCCGGGCTTCTTCACGCTCAACGCGGGCCTCGTGCGCGCCTTCGGCGTGCAGAGCGCCGCCGCCTACGCCAACTGGGCGCCGATCGTCGTCGGCCTGCTGATGATGCCGGTGCTGGTCCTGATCTACCGCACCTTCTGCGAGGACTGGCGGCTGATCTGGACCGCAGTCTGGACCTTCCAGCTCGCCAACTGGGTGGGCCAGGACTACTTCGCCCCGCAGGCGCTCGCCTACCTGCTCCATCTGACGGTCCTCGCGGTGGTGCTGCGGCACTTCGTACGGCCGGGCTCCGCCGGACGGCTGCGGGACCGCACCTATCTCGACCCGGTGGCCGCCCCCGTCCCGCCGCCCACCGGGCCCAGGCAACGCGCGGTGTGCGTGGTGATCCTGGCCCCGCTGATCGCCGCCATCAACGCCACGCACCAGCTCACCCCGGTGATGCTCACCATCTCGCTGCTCGCGCTCAGCTTCACCCGCCGCTACCGCAACTACGGGCTGCTGATCGTCGCCGCGCTGCTGATGCTCACCTGGGACCTGACCATGGGGCGACCGCTGTTCGTCGAGACGCTCGCCACCATAGGGAAGTCGATCGGCGAGCTGACGGAGAACTCCCGCGCGGGCTACGCGGGGCAGCTCACCGGCCCCGGCCCCGAACTCGCGGGCACCGCCAACGTGGCGATGGTGCTCGCCATCGCCGTCCTCGCCGGGGCCGCCGTGGTGCTGCGGCGCCGGCTGACCCGCAGCGCGCTGCCGCTGCTGCTGGTGTCCGTCGCCCCGGTGCCGCTGTTCGCCGTCAACGACTACGGCGGCGAGATGCTCTTCCGCGTCTACCTGTTCGCCCTGCCCGGTGGCGCCTTCTTCGCCGCCGCCGCGCTCGTGCCGGCCGTCGCCGGGACCCACCGCAGCAGGGCGAAGGCGCTGCGGCGCAGGATCGCGGCCGTCGCCCTGCCGGCCGTCCTGCTGCTGCTGTTGGCCGGCTTCCTGCCGTCCTACTACGGCAAGGAGAAGATGTTCTACACGCCGCCCGAGGAGACCGCGCTCGTCACCAAGACCCTCGACGACGCACCCGACGGCTCGCTGATCCTCGCCACCAGCGGTTCCTTCCCGCAGGCGCTCCACCGCTACGACCGACTCGACCACTGGTTCTTCGCCGAACAGGCGCTGCCGGAGAACGAGAAGATGCTGGAGGACCCGGCCGCCTACCTCGCCAAGGGCATCCCGCCGGGCGAGAAGGCGTACGTCGTCCTCACCCGCACCCAGGACATCTACACCGCCGGAGAGGGTCTGCTGCCGCCCGGCGGTTTCGAGACGCTGCGCTGGAAGCTGTCCGTCTCGCCGCTCTTCCGGACCATCGAGAGCCATCCGTACGGCGTCGTCCTGGAGTACCGCCCGCCCGCTCCGTGACCGACCCCGATGACTGACCCCAAGGTGATCGAAGTGACGACCACGAACTCCGAGGACATCGACAGCATCGACAGCCCGGACAGCGCCGAAGAGACCGAGGGCGCAAGGGGCACAAGAGGTTCAATGGACGCCAAGGACATAAGGGATGCAAGGGGCCCGTGGGTCACCTCGACTCACCTCAGAGTCCTCGTCGCGGCGTCCGGCTGGCTCGCGCTGGCCGCCACCGCCGTTCCCGGCCCCTCGCCGCTGCGCTGGATCCCGGTACTTCTCTTCGTCCTGTTCGGCCCGGGCTGCGCGGCGCTGTATCCGCAGCCGGGCAAGCTGGCCTCCGGCGCCCGGCTGGAGGCCATCGCGCTCACCGCGCCCGTCAGCCTCTCGCTCGGCGTGCTCACCGCCACCTCGCTGTTCCTGGTGCGGGGTTTCTCGATGACCGCCTTCCTCGTCTCGCTCGCCGCCTTCACCACGATCACCGCGGCCCTCCCGGGACTGCCGCTGCCCGCCGCCCGGCGCGGCGCGGTCGAACGCACCAGAGTCAAGCGCAGGCCCTCAGGCGGTAGTGACATATGACGGGCCGACACCGGCTGCGCGGACCACGCAAGTCGCCGTCCGACTTATACGGGGTGGGAGACAGTGAGGTGAGGGAGATGGGAGGTGCAAGGCGCAGCTACACGGCCGTGGTGCTGGTGGCGGTGGCCGCGCTGATCGCCGGTCTCGGCATCTGGGCGAGCCGGAGCGAGGACCCTGAGTCGAGCGCGGACGCCTTGCCCGACAACGCGGCCTCCGGCGAGCTGCCCACCGGTCCCTGCGCCCCCACCGACGCCCTGATCCCGCCCTGCGGCGCCTGGTGGGGCGCCGCTGTGCCGTACGCCGAGAACGGCTCGCTCAAGGACGCCGTGCTCGGCTTCGAGAAGCGGATCGGCCGCAAGCTGGACCTCGTCTACAACTACCACGACATGTCGGGCACCAAGCTCGACGGGGAACTGCTCACCCCCGAGGAACAGGAACTCGGCAAGGACAGGCTGCTGATGCTGGCCTGGGAGTCCACCGTCTGGACCGAGCCGCACCACGAGAACTGGACGGAGACCCAGCTCGGCTGGAAGAACATCGCCTCCGGAAAGTTCGACAAGAAGATCCTGGATCCGCAGATCCGGCGCATCAAGGCCTACGGCAAACGGGTCTTCCTCTCCTTCGACCAGGAGACCGACGCCCGCATCAAGGAGGGCGCCGGCACCCCGGCGGAGTTCGTCGCGGCCTACCGGCATGTTCGCGACCGGTTCCGTGAACTGGGCGCCGACAACGTCGTGTGGGTCTGGACCGTCTCCGGCTACCTCGGCAGCGCGGCCGACATGAAGGCCCTCTACCCCGGCGACGAGTACGTCGACTGGATCGCCATGGACCAGTACAACTACTACCAGTGCCACGGCACCACCGACTGGAAGGACTTCCTGCGCAGCCAACAGCCCAGCTACGACTGGCTGCGCGCGAACATCAGCGACGAAAAGCCGGTGATGCTCGCGGAGTTCGCCACCGCACCGGACGCCGGCGCCCCGCTGCGCCAGCGCGACTGGTACACCCAGATCCCCGCCGCCGTGAAGAAGCTTCCCGAGGTGAAGGCGCTGGTGCACTGGAACCGGCCGACCTCCGAGAAGGCCGCGTGTGACCTGACCGTCAACGAGGGCCCCGGTCTGGACGGCTATCGGGAGGCCGGCAAGAACGGCTACTTCCACCAGCCGGTCCCCTCCCGCTGACGGCCGCCCCACCGACGGCCGTCACGCCGACGGCCGTCACGCCGACGGCCGTCCCGCTGACAGCAGCTCCGGCCCCGATGACGGCCGTCACGCGAGCGGCTGTCACGTCACTGTCGTCAGGTCGGCGGCCGTCCTGACGACAGCCGTCTCGTCGGCAGCTCTTCCACGGTCACGCTCCCGCTGCCGCTCCCGTCGGTATCTCTCCCGCCGGCACCGGCAGTTCTCCCGTCGGCGGCACCCCGCGCCCGCGCCACCGCGGCCGCCTTCGCGCGGGCCCGGGCGGAGAGCGACGCGACCACTGCGGCGGCCATCGCGGCAAGCGCCAGGACGACGAACGCGGGCACGGCGATCGGCGCAAGCTCCTGCCGCCACACCCAGCCGCCCAGCGCGACGAGATACAGGACTCCCCAGCGCCCCGGCCACGTCAAGCGCCTGCCCACGCGCGTGAGCAGCAGCCACAGCGGTATGAGGGACGACAACTGCGCGACCGGCGGCGCCCAGCGCAACAACGGCTCGGGCCCGTCGAGCCCCACCCCTCGCGCGAGGAATCGGGCCGTCTCCGCGTACAACGTCCCGCCCACCGGTGTCGGTTCCCAGCCGAAGGCCACGGGGACGGCGTACAGGGCGAGCAGGGCCGAGCCCAGTGCCGTCCCCGGCAGCCATGCGCCGCGCGCGGCCCGCAGGGTCACCGAGCCGACGAACACCACCAGCAGCAGGCCGCCCGCGACGAGCCCCGTGAGCGGCAGCGCCGCCAGCAGCTGTCGTCCGGTCAGCACGTCCGCGGACGGGCCGTCAAGCCACGGCAGATCGCGCAGCGCCGCCCAGTAGACGACGGTGGTCACCCCGAGCAGCCCCCACAGGACGCCTGCCGTCCACCGCTCCCTGGTGCTGGTGCCGGCCCCTGCCCCGGCACCGGCACCGGCACCGGCACCGGCCGACGAGTCACGCTCCACCGCAGCCTCCCCTGTCAGCCCGTCCTGCCTCTCGCCCTTCTCCTTCGCCCCGGATCCGTGCGGCGGCCGCACGATCAGCGCCAGCGTGTCCGCCTGGAGCGCCTCGCGTTCGTACCCCGGCCGCCCTATGAACAGCGTGACCGTGTCCTCGTCGACGCCCTCCCGCTCGTACGCCGCCCGGCGCGCCCAGTTCGTGCCGTACCCGGCCGTGCCGTACCCGGCGGTGGCGTTCAGCCGCGCCCAGCGGGTGCCATAGGCCGGGGCGGCGCCGGACCTGCCGGCCGGCCCGCGGTCGGTCCGGCGCAGCGCCGAACGCAGACCGAAGGCGGACACGACGGCGATCAGGGTCATGCTGAGCAGCACCGCCCAGCCCGCGCCCGCGATCCCGGCCGGGGCGAACAGCATGGCCGCGCTGCCCAGCACCAGCGTGCACATGGCGCCCTGGAGCGCGGCAAGCACTCCGGTCCGGCCCTGCACGCGCAGCACCCCGATGTACAGCTCGACCACGACCCGGGGCAGCGCCCCCGCCGCCAGCAGCCGCAGGACGGTGGTGCCGTGCTCCGCGTAGTCCTCGTTGAACGGCAGCAGGATCTGCGGGGCGAACAGCACCAGCACCAGCACCACCGGCACCAGCAGCAACGTCATCCGGCGCAGCGCCCCACGCACGCCGTCGGCGAGATGGCGCGGGTCGTGCGAGGCGTGCGCGGTGAGCGAGGAGGCCATGTTGATGGCCATGAACTCCATCGTGCCGCCGACGGTGTACGCCACGTAGAAGTAGCCGTTCTCCGCCGCGCTGAAGCGCACGGCGACCATCACCGGCAGCAGGTTGATCATCGCGAGGCTGAACAGCGCGCCCAGCGAGTCCCCGGCCAGGAAGCGGCCCATCTCGCGCAGTTGCGGAGGTTCCAGGTCGCGGTCGGCGGCGGCCTGGCGCGGGATCAGCCGACGGAAGATCAACCAGCCCAGCGGGAGCGTCGAGAACGCGATCGCGACGGCCCACGACACGAAGATCCCGAGCACCGGCAGCGCGGTCGCGAAGAAGACCAGCAGGATCAGCTTGCCGATCGAGAACACCGCGTTGCCGACGGGCACCCACCCCGATCTGCGCAGTCCGGTGAGCACCCCGTCCTGGAGCGTGAGCAGCGCCCACGCCACGCACGCGACGACGAACGTCGCCCCGGCCGCCGCCGTGCCGAGCGGCGCGTACGTCGCCCCCCACAGATCGAGGGTGAACAGGAAAGCGAAGGCGGCGACGGCGACGACCACCGAACTGGCCGCGTACGCCCGCCACACCAGCGAGCCGGTGGCCCGGCCGGCACGCGGCACGAAACGGACGACCGCGCCGATCATCGTCGTCGCCGTGATGCTGGCGAGCAGCCGCATCGCCGCGATCGCGGCCGAGCCCTGTCCGACCGCCTCCTCGGAGTAGTAGCGCGCGGCCACCAGCCAGAAGCCCAGGCCCAGCACGGCGGAGACGCCTGTGCTGAGCATCAGGAAGTAGGCGTTGCGGAACAGCGAATCGGAGCCACGGCTGCTGTCGGCCGGCGCCGGACCGGTCGTCTCCTTTCCAGCGGCCGGCGCCGACGGCTCGGGTACCTGGATCTCGGCCTGCGTGTCAGCCACGGGTCGGCTCCAGCCCTCCCGGCGCCTCGGCCGGCCGTATGCCGGAGTCCTGGAGCACCTCGACGACCTGCCTGGCCCGCAGCGGATCCACGGGCAGCGCGTGCCTGGCGAACCAGCGGGCGCCGGCGGGATCGGGCGAGGGGTCGGTGAAGGCGGGACCCGCGTAGTCGTCCAGAGGCGGGTCATAGAGATACCCGACGACGATGCCCCGCCGCGCGAGCGCCGCCCTCGCGGCATCCCGGTCGGCGACGAACAGGGGCACCCGGAACAGGGGTTGGACGCGGTCGGCACGGGATGCGCCGGGCTGCGCCCACGGTGTGGACGACAGCAGCTCCGTGCCCGCCCGGCAGGCGGCCAGCACTTCGTCCAGGTGGCCGAGCTTGCGGGCGACGCGGCCCGCTCTCAGCGGTCCCGAACGGAGCCGGTAGTCGTGCATGTCGACGCGGATCCACGCATCGTGTGCGGCGAGGTCCGGCGCGGCCTCGACGGCTCTGGCCAGTTCGGCCGGCCGCAGCGGCATCCGGATCCCTTCCCGTTCCATCAGCCCGAGCAGTCGCATCGTGGCCCAGGCGGCCCGCCTCAGCCGCAGCCCCCGCACGGTCGCCTCCGCGTACGGCCGGACGGTGTAGGCGAGTTCCGCCGTGATCCGCCCCGGCAGCAGCAGGTCCTCGCAGGTCTTCGCCAGGGCCTCGCGCAGCCCCGGGTCGGCACAGGCCAGGAATCCCCCGGCCTTGGCGCCGACGTGCTTGGACAGACTGAAGACGGAGGCGTCGCCCCAGGCCCCGACCGGTCGGCCGCCCACCTCGCTGCCGATCGCGTGCGCCCCGTCCTCGAACAACGGAATGCCCAGCGCGTCGCACTTCTCCCGCAGGCGCGGGGTGTCGTCCGGATTGCCGTACAGATTCGTCGTGAGCACGCCGGACAGCGAGCCCCACACCTCGTCGGGCACGGCATCGACGTCGATCGACGCGTCCAGCGGGTTCAACGGCGCCTGCACGGGCCGCAGTCCGGCCGCGAGCACGACGAAGAAGATCACGTCGTCGTTGACCGGCGACATCAGTACGCGCCCGCCGGGCGGGCACCAGTGGCGCAAGGCCACGAAGAGCCCGAATCTGCACGACGGCACGTACACGCATTCCCGGCCGAGTCTGTCGCGCATGGTCGCTTCCAGCCGCTTCGGCCGTGAGCCACGCCGCGCCGACCCGAGGCCGGCCTCCCCTATGGCCATCCGCCCCCCAGTTGTGCTTGGGGAAAGCCCCCTCCCCGAGGCCTTCCAGCACCCGCCCAGAGTCTCCCCTTTCGCACCGCTCCGTCAAGAATGCGGCCCATCCCGTGGACGACTTCCGGTGAGCGGCCTGACGCGGAGCGCTGCGGCCCGAACCGCCTCGCCGGTCCTGCGCCCATGTCACTTCCACCAGGTCAGCCGTAACCTGTGGCGCGGCTCGGCGCACCCGCGCGACATCCGCTCGGCGTCCGGCGAGCACGACCTGGCGAGCTTCAGAGAGCGCACGAAAGAGAGGCAGTACCCGATGCCCCCCTTCGATCTTCCCGAGGGCGATCCCTTCGGTCCGCACAATCTCCCGTACGGCGTCTTCTCCCTCCCGGGCTCCGCGGAGCAGACCGTCGGCGTCCGGCTCGGTGACCATGTCCTGGACGTGGGCGCGGCTGCCCGTGCGCTCGGCTCGCCCCACGCCGGGCTGCTCATGGCGCCGACCCTCAACCCGCTGCTGGCGGCGGGCCGAAAGGTCTGGTCGCAGGTGCGCCGCGATCTGACGGAGTGGGTGACGGACCCGTCCCACCGTCCCGTCGTCGAACCCCTGTTCCACCCCCTCTCGTCGGTGACCCTGTACCTCCCCTTCGAGGTCGCCGACTACGTCGACTTCTACTCCTCCGAACACCACGCCCGGAACGCCGGCGCGATCTTCCGCCCGGACGCCGGTGACACGCTCCTGCCCAACTGGAAGCACCTGCCGATCGGCTACCACGGTCGGGCCGGCACGGTCGTCGTCTCCGGCACGGACGTCGTCCGCCCGTCGGGCCAGCGCAAGGCGCCCGCCGACGCGGCCCCCGCCTTCGGCCCGTCCGTACGGCTCGACATCGAGGCCGAGGTCGGCTTCGTCGTCGGCGTGCCCTCGCGCCAGGGCGCCCCGGTCGCGCTGACCGAGTTCCGCGAGCACGTCTTCGGCCTGTGCCTGCTCAACGACTGGTCGGCCCGCGACATCCAGGCCTGGGAGTACGTGCCCCTCGGCCCGTTCCTCGCCAAGTCGTTCGCCACGTCGGTCTCGGCCTGGATCACCCCGCTCGACGCCCTGGAGAACGCACGGGTGACGCCCCCGGAGCGGACCCATCCCCTGCTCCCCTACCTGGACGACGCGGCTGCCGAACCCGCCGGCTACGACCTGCGCATCGCCATCGCGCTCAACGGTCACGTCGTCTCCGAGCCGCCCTTCTCCAGCATGTACTGGACGGCCGCCCAGCAACTCGCCCACCTCACGGTCAACGGCGCCTCCCTGCGCACCGGCGACCTGTACGGCTCGGGCACGGTCAGCGGCCCGAACCCGCGCGAGCTGGGCTCCCTCCTGGAGCTGACCTGGAACGGCCGTGACCCGCTGGAACTCCCCGACGGGAAAAGGACCTTCCTGGAGGACGGTGACGTGGTGACCCTGTCGGCGTGGGCCCCCGGCCCCGGCGGCACCCGGGTGGGCCTGGGCGAGGTGAGCGGGCGAGTGACCGCCGGGTGACGGGGCGCGTGACGGGATGAGCGGTGGACTGAGTGGCGACGAGCGAAACCCGGCAGGGCTGCCGGTGCTGAATCGGAGCGTCGTCGTGGGCTGACTCCCGGAGTAACCCCCGTCATACTGGCGGCGGGCACGGTCCTCCCGCCGAGCCCGCCGCCCGCGGCAGGCCGCACGCAAGCGGGTACGCGGTACGCACCCCGCGCGCACGTGGCGCACGTCCCTTGCCCGACCAGGCTTTTCCCGACCAGGATCCGGAGCCCATGGCATGACCGTCTGCCTGCTCCTGCTGAGCGCCGTCGCCCTGACGGCCGCAGTGCCGGCCCCGCGTGCGCTGACCCGTTCCGCATGGCCGGAGCGGGAGCCCGTGGTCGCGCTGTGGGTGTGGCAGTGCCTGGTCGCCACCGTCCTGCTGTGCTGCCTGACGGCCTTGACGCTGGGCGCCGCAGCTGTCTTCCACACCGTCCGCACGCAGGTCTTCGCGCCGGCGCCGCCTGGGGTCACCGAGGCGTACGATCTCTCGGCCGCCCCGCTGTGGGCGGTGACCCTGACCCTGCTGCTGGCCTGCGGGGCCGGCTGGACCACCGCGATGCTGGCCCGCGAACTCGTCGATGCGCGCCGACGCCGCGGCCAGGCCAGGGCCCACCTGCGGGAACGCGCCCCCGACCTGCCGGCGGGCCTGCCTTCCGCCCGGGGCCCGCTGCTCGTCCTGGAGGACGAGTATCCCGACGCCTGGTGGATGCCCGGCAACCCGCCCCAGCTGATCGTGACGACCGGCGCCCTGCACCGCCTGACCTCCCACCAGTTGGACGCCGTCCTCACCCACGAGCGCGGCCATGCCCGCGCCCACCACGACTGGCTGCTCCACCTCTCGACCGCCCTTGCCACCGGATTCCCCCGCATTCCGCTCTTCTCCCATTTCTGCGACCAGACCCACCGCCTGGTCGAACTCGCCGCCGACGACACCGCGTCGCGCCGCTGCGGTCACCTGACCACCGCGTTGGCCCTGATCGAGCTGAACCAACACCGGGGCGTCCTGTCCTGCGCCTCCAGTCACCGCCTGCTGGGCGAGCGCGTGGACCGCCTGCTCGAACCGCCCCCGCGCCTGCTCCGCAGACACCGGGCGCTGACGACGACCGTGGCCGCGCTGGTCCCCCTCCTGCCGCTGCTGATCACCTTCGCCCCGGGGCTGACGGCGTTGTCCTGAACTGGCAGATCTTGCTCGAGAACTGCCGATTTCCCCAGGTCAACGCCTTATCTGACGTTCCGGCAGGTGGCGCAACACTCCGGCAACACCGGTTTCCCTACCGACTCGCCATGGTTCGAAACATGCCACCCACCGATCGCATCCGAGAGCACGCCGGCCGGGGCGCGACCACCGTCGCCGCCCACCGCGCGCGCCGCCTGCTGCGCGCGGACCAGGCCCGTCAGCTCGCCGACCTCCTGCGCCGCCAGCTGCTCACCGGCGCTTTCCCGGCCGGCGCGCTTCCCCACGAGTCGGCCCTCGCCACCGACTACCGTGCCTCGCGCAACACCGTCCGCGAGGCACTGGACCTTCTCCGGGCCGAGGGCCTGGTGGAACGCCTGCCCGGGGTCGGCACGGTCGTCGTGGCACAGAAGTACCCACACGGCCTGGACCGTCTGATGGGCCTGGCGGAGACCCTGCACGAGCACGGCCACGTCACCAACGAGGTCCGCACGATGGGCCCCGTGGCCGCACCCGCCCCGGTGGCCGACCGCCTCCATGTCCCACCCGGCGCCGACGTCCTCTACGTCGAGCGGCTGCGTCGGCTGGGTGGCATCCCTCTCTCTGGACCTGACCTACATCCCGCTGGACCTCGGCACCTCCTTGCTCGGCGCCGACCTGGAGAACACCGACGTCTTCCGCCTCCTGGAGTCCGTCACCGGGCAGCGCCTCGGCCACGCCGAGATCACCCTGGAGGCGGTGACCGCGGACGCCCACTCCGCCGCCGTACTGGAGGCACCGCGCGGTACGGCCGTCCTGATGCTCGAACGCCTCACCCACCTAGTGCCGCCGGTGGACCTGGAGTTCATCCGCTTCCGCGGCGACCGCATCTCGATGAGCGGCCTGCTGCACCGCTCCCTCTGACGACTCCCCCTGTCCTCACCCTTGCTCCGGCCCTCGCTTCCGCCCTCATTCCCTGCTCCCCCCTGCCCTCTTTCCGCTCTCACCCCTTCATCGTTCGGCAACGCTTCACCGGTTCACTGCCGCTCGGGATTTCTCAGAATTTCTCGGGACTTTTCTGGAGACAGCCATGACCCTGGCGCCCCAGCGGGCCGACGTGCCCGTGACCATCGACGAGTCGAAGTGCATCGACGGCTGCACCCTCTGTGTGGACATGTGCCCGCTGGACTCCCTCGCCATCGACGAGAGCAACGGCAAGGCCTATATGCACGTCGACGAGTGCTGGTACTGCGGCCCGTGCGCGGCCCGCTGTCCCACCGGAGCCGTCACGGTCAACATGCCCTACCTGCTCCGGCGAAAGGCGCGAACCACAATGAAACCGATCAAACCCCCAGCCGTCGCCGCGTCGGCCGCCCTCCTGCTGCTCCCCCTCGCCGGATGCGGCAGCGCCGAGGCCGGTAGCGGATCCACGGTCACCGTGACCGTCGGCTACCAGTCCAAGACCATCAACACGGTCACGGCCGGCACCCTCCTCCGTTCGCTCGGCTACTTCGAGAAGCAGCTCAACGCCCTCGGCGACGGCACGACCTACAAGGTGGACTGGCAGGACTACGCCACCGGCGCCCCCCATCACCGCGCAGATGACCGCCGGGAAGATCGACATCGGCTCGATGGGCGACTTCCCGCTCCTCATCAACGCCGCCCGCGGCAAGCAGCTCGGCAAGCCCACCTACCTGGTCTCGATCACCGGCTACAACCTGCGCGGCGGCCTCAACACCATCGTCACCGCACCCGACTCCAAGCTCGCCTCCGTCGAGGACCTCAAGGGCAAGAAGGTCTCCACCAGCGTGGGCTCCGCCGCCGACGGCACCCTCGTACGGGCCCTTCAGAGGGCCGGAATCGACCCGAGCAAGGGCATCGAGAAGCTCAACCAGCAGCCGGCCGTGGGCGCGTCGGCGCTCACCGCGGGCAGCGCGGACGCGCTCTCGCAGTTCGTCGCCTGGCCCGGCCGCTCGCCTACCAGGGCAAGGCGAAGGCCCTGTACGACGGCGCCCAGCTGGACCTGCCCACCTTCCGCGGCGTCACCGCCCGCGAGGACTTCGCGAAGAAGCGCCCGGCCGTGCTGGAGGCGTTCCTGAAGGCGCAGGCGGAAGCCACCGCCTACCTGAACGACCATCCCGTGGCCGCCGCCGAGAGCGTCGCGAAGGCCACGAGTCTGCCCGCCGAGGTCGTCTACCTCTACAACGGCACCCACGGCATCTCCACCTTCGACCCGGCCGTCAAGCCCCAGCTCGTCTCCGCCCTCGAGGAGGACGTGTCGATCCTGAAGGCGGCGAAGCTGACCGGGGACATCGACGTGGACTCCTTCGTCGACGACCAGTACGTGAAGAAGGCGCTCGGCTCGTCCTACGCCGAGCAACTCGCCGCCTCGCCCGCACCGGCCGCGAGCGAGGTGTGGCCGAAGGGCGCCGAGGAGACCCGCGCCTTCAAGACGCCCGCCGAGCTGCTGGCCTACGTCGCGCAGCACAAGGACGGCATCCGCGCCGCCTATGTCCCCGACGCCACCACCGGCACCCTGTGGTTCGCCGACAAGGCGATCTGGGTGACCGACGGCGCGACCCTGCTGCCGTTCGTCGCCCCCGCGACCGCGCAGGCCTACGTCGACGCGCACGGCGGCGCCCGGGTCGTCACGTACGCCGAAGCGCTGGGGCGGGCGTCGTGACCCGGTACGCGCTCAGGGCGGCCTCGGTGGCGGCCGCCCTGGGCCTGTGGCAGCTGCTGACCAGTCTGAACGTCGACCTGTGGTTGCGTTTCTCGCAGTTCCCCACGGTCGCCGACGTGACCCGCGCCTTCGCCGACCGGCTGGCCGGCGACGACTACTGGACGGACCTCACCGACAGCCTGACCCGCATCCTCACCGGCTTCCTCCTGGCCGCCGCCCTCGGCGTGGCCACGGGCGTGCTCGTGGCGCGCTCGCGGCTCGCCGAGGACGTGCTCGGACCGATCCTCGAAGTCGTCCGCCCGATTCCCGCGATCGCCCTGGTCCCCGTCGCGATCCTGCTCTTCCCCTCCAACGAACAAGGCATCGTCTTCATCACCTTCACCGCCGCCTTCTTCCCCGTTCTCGTCTCCACCCGGCACGCGGTCCGGGCGCTGGCCCCCGGGTGGGAGGAGGCGGTGCGCACCATGGGCGGCGGCCGGTGGCGGATCCTCGGCTCGGTCGTGCTGCCGGGCGCGCTGCCCGGCATCTTCGGCGGTCTGTCGGTCGGCATCGGCGTGTCGTGGATCTGTGTGATCTCCGCCGAGATGATCTCCGGTCAGTACGGCGTCGGCTACCGCACCTGGCAGGACTACACGGTCGTCGACTACCCGGGCGTGTTCGTCGGCATGGTCACGATCGGCGTGCTCGGCTGGGCCACGTCCACCGCCGTGGAACTTCTCGGCCGCCGCCTGACCCGCTGGCTGCCCCGCACGTCGTACGTCCCCGCAGGCCGCCCCCGGGCGGGGAGCGTCCGGCCGGCCGCTGCGGCGCCGGCCGCCGCCACCGCCGTCCGCACCGGACCCGACCCCGAGGAGGCGTGCGATGAGCACCTCGTCTGAGAGCCGCGAGAACACCGGCAACGCCACTGGTACAGCCCCCGGTACAGCCACCGACACGAACATCGCCGCAACCGTGGGCGCGGGCGCACGTGGCACGCGGCTCACTCTCCGGGCGGCCACCCTCGGCCGCCCCGACGCCGCCGCCCTGGACGCCGTCGACCTGGACGTCCCGCCGGGCGAGATCCTCACCGTCGTCGGCCCCTCGGGCTGCGGCAAGTCCACGCTGCTGCGCAGCCTGGCCGGGCTGCTGCCCGCGCTGGCCGGCACCGTGGAGCAGGACGGCCGGCCGATCGCCGGGCCGGCGGCGGATCGCCGGGCCGGCGGCGGATCGCGCCCTGGTCTTCCAGGAGGATGCCCTGCTCCCCTGGCGCACTCTGCTGGCCAACGTCGAACTGCCCCTCGCCATCCAGGGCTCGCTGCGCGCGGAGCGCAGGAAGCAGGCCCACGCCTGGCTCGAACGGGTCGGCCTCGCCGACCGCGCGCGGCAGCTGCCGCACCGCGTCTCCGGTGGCCAACGCCAGCGGGCGCAACTGGCCCGGGCCCTCGCCGCGGGTCCGCGCGCCGTCCTCATGGACGAACCCTTCGGCGCCCTCGACGCCCAGACCCGGGCCGGCATGCAGGACCTGCTGGTGGAGGTGCTGCACGGCACGGGCGCGACGGTCGTGTTCGTCACCCACGACGTGGACGAGGCCCTGTTCCTGAGCGACCGCGTGGCTCTGCTCGGCGCAGGCCGCCTCCTCGCCGTCCGGGACGTGCCGCGCCCGCGCGACCGCGCAGCCCGTGACGACCCCGCGCGCGTGGCCCTGCGGCGCGACGTCCTGACCTCACTGAGCATCTGAAAGGCACCCCGGTGGACACCCCCCTCCAGATCCCCGCGCTCGGCGACGCCGAGGAGCTGACCTGCGACGTCCTCGTCATCGGTGGCGGCACCGCCGGCACCATGGCGGCCCTGACCGCCGCCGAGCACGGCGCGGACGTGCTGCTCCTGGAGAAGGCGCACGTCCGCCACTCCGGGGCACTCGCGATGGGCATGGACGGCGTCAACAACGCGGTCATCCCCGGCCGCGCCGAACCCGACGACTACGTCGCCGAGATCACCCGCGCCAACGACGGGATCGTCGACCAGTCCACCGTCCGCCAGACCGCCACCCTCGGCTTCGCCATGGTGCAGCGCCTGGAGTCGTACGGCGTGAAGTTCGAGAAGGACGAGCACGGCGACTACGCGGTCCGCCAGGTCCACCGCTCCGGTTCGTACGTGCTGCCGATGCCGGAGGGCAAGGACGTCAAGAAGGTCCTGTACCGCCAGCTGCGGCGGCGCGAGATGCGGGAGCGGATCCGCATCGAGAACCGGGTGATGCCGGTGCGCGTGCTGACGTCCCCCGAGGACGGGCGGGCTGTGGGAGCGGCGGGCTTCAACACCCGTACGGGGCAGTTCGTCACCGTCCGCGCGGGCGGCGTCATCCTCGCGACCGGCGCGTGCGGCCGCCTCGGCCTGCCCGCCTCCGGCTACCTGTACGGCACGTACGAGAACCCCACCAACGCCGGCGACGGCTACGCCATGGCCTACCACGCGGGCGCCGAACTGACCGGCATCGAGTGCTTCCAGATCAACCCGTTGATCAAGGACTACAACGGCCCCGCCTGCGCTTATGTCGCCAACCCGTTCGGCGGCTACCAGGTCAACCGGCACGGCGAGCGCTTCGTCGACTCCGACTACTGGTCGGGCCAGATGATGGCCGAGTTCGCGGCGGAGGTCGCGAGCGACCGGGGCCCGGTGTACCTGAAGCTGAGTCATCTCCCCGAGGAGTCGATCTCCGCCCTCGAGTCGATCCTGCACTCCACCGAGCGCCCGACCCGGGGCACCTTCCACTCCGGCCGCGGCCACGACTACCGCACCCACGACATCGAGATGCACATCTCGGAGATCGGCCTCTGTGGCGGCCATTCGGCCTCGGGTGTGCGGGTGGACGACCACGCGCGTACGACCGTCCCCCGGCTGTACGCCGCCGGCGACCTGGCCTGCGTCCCGCACAACTACATGATCGGCGCGTTCGTCTTCGGCGATCTCGCCGGTGCGGACGCGTCCCAGTACAAGGCGTACGACGGTCAACTTCCCGTTGACCAACTGCGTGAGGCGCACGAGCTCGTCTACCGCCCGCTGCGCAACCCGCAGGGCCCGCCGCAGCCCCAGGTCGAGTACAAGCTGCGCCGCTTCGTGAACGACTACGTGGCCCCGCCGAAGTCGGGCGCGCGGCTGTCGCTGGCCCTGAACGCCTTCGAACGGATGCGCGACGACGTCGCCGAGATGGGGGCCCGCACCCCGCACGAGCTCATGCGCTGCGCCGAGGTCGGCTTCATCCGCGACTGCGCGGAGATGGCCGCGCGCGCCTCCCTGGCCCGTACGGAGTCCCGCTGGGGCCTCTACCACGACCGCCTCGACCATCCTCAGCGCGACGACGCCTCCTGGTTCCACCACCTCGATCTGCACAAGTCCCCCTCTGGTGCGATGGAGTTCACGGCCCGACCCGTGGCTCCCTATCTGGTTCCGGTCGACGAGTTCAGCCCCGTCGGCGGTCCTTCGCGGTATCTCGGCGAGGTCCACTCCGAGGACGTGGCCACGGCCGGTTCACGGGACGTGGCGCCCGTCGCCGCCGGGACCGAGGCAGCCGCCCCGGACCCGACGGGCCTCGCAACGCCTCCGACGCCCGAGCCCGACGCCGAGCACTCGTCCTCAGGCCGGTCCGCCTCCCGCCTCCTCGAACTCGTCGCCCTCGCCGAGGAGGAGCCCGCACTCGCCGCTCTGCTTCCCTACTTGACCGACCCGGCGTCAGCCGTCCGGCGCGAGGCCGTCGCCGTCCTCACCGAGACCGTGCCCGTGGGCACCGGTCCCGCCCTCGCCGAGGCGCTGCGCGACCCGGCCGCCGAGGTCCGCGCCGCCGCCGCGGCCTCGCTGCGCGAGCTGGTCGAGACCCTGCCCGCGGAACCCGCCCTGCGTGACGGCCTCGCCGACGCCCTCACCGAGTCCGACCCCGTGGTCCGCGCCGCGGCCCTGGACGTGCTGCGCGCCCTGCGCCTCGGTGACGCCGCCCTCTTCGCGGGCTTGCTCACCGACGCCGACATCGCCGTCCGGATCGAGGCCGTCCGCGCTCTGGTCTCCGTCGACGCCGCCGACGAGCTGGCCCGTGCGGCGACCGCCGACCCGTCCCGCGAGGTCCGCGTCACGATCGCCAAGGCCCTGGCCACGGTGGCGGCCGACCGCCTGAGCGCCTCCGGGCCCGGCGCGAGGTCCGGTTCCGGCGTCGCCCTGGAGCATGACGCCGTCCACACGGCGCTGGCCGGTCTCGTGGGAGACCCCGACGCGTTGGTGCGCGCCGCCGCCTACGGGGCGTTGGGCACCACCGGCTGCCCGGTGCCGCTCGCCGCCCGGGCCGTGGCAGCCCTGGCCGACCCGGCCTGGCAGGTGCGTGCAGGCGCCGCGACCGCGCTGTCCGTGGCCGACCCCGACACGGCCGTCCCCGTCCTGGCCAAAACGCTGGCCGATCCGAACGCCGACGTCCGCAAGGCCGCCGTCCTGGCCCTGACCCGCCACCGTGCCTCACAGGCGGCTCTCGCAGCCCTGGCCACGGCGACGACGGACTCGGACGCGGACGTCAGGGCGTATGCGACGCGCGCTCTATGAGGGGTGCGGCGGGCCGGGGACGGTGACCGCCCGTGTCCTCTCCCCCTTCCTCCTTCCCCCTTCTTCCTTCTTCCGTAGGTCCGCTCGACGTCCTGTCCGCTGTATCGCTTATATCCAGTCCTCGGGCTCCGGCTCCGCGTCCATCTCGGGCCAGTAGTCCGGGTCACCCGCATCCGTCCGGGTGACCCGAGCGGCGCCGGGAGCGGAACTCCCCGTCGGCACGGGAGCGGCCGTGGCCGGTGTTCCGCCGGGTGCCCCGCCCAGCGCGGCCAGGACCTCCAGCACGCCCTCGCCGTACGTCACCAGCTTCTTCTCACCGACGCCGCTGATGCCGCCGAGCTGCTGCACCGAGGTCGGCCACGCCGTGGCGATCTCCCGGAGCGTCGCGTCGTGGAAGATGACGTACGCCGGAACGCCCTGCTCACGGGCCTGTTCGGCACGCCAGGCGCGCAGGGCCTCGAAGGCGGGCAGCAGTTCCTCGGGCAGCTCGGCCGCGGCGGCCTTGGGCTTGCTCCGGCCGGAGGAGGACGAGCCCGACGCCTTCGACGCCGCGGGCTTCTTCGGCTCCTTGCGCAGCGGCACGTCCCGCTCGCGGCGCAGCACCGCCCCGCTGGCCTCGGTCAGCACCAGCGTGCCGTACTCCCCCTCGACGGCGAGGAGCCCCTGTGCCAGCAACTGCCGTACGACGCCGCGCCATTCGCCTTCGGCGAGGTCCTCGCCGATGCCGAACACCGACAACTGGTCGTGGTCGAACTGGATCACCTTGGCCGTGCGCTTGCCCATCAGGATGTCGACGATCTGCACGGCGCCGAACTTCTGCCCGCGCTCCCGCTGCAGACGCACCACCGTCGACAGCACCTTCTGGGCCGCGACCGTGCCGTCCCAGGTCTCCGGTGGCGTCAGGCAGGTGTCGCAGTTGCCGCAACCCGCCGGGGCCGGTTCCTGGCCGAAGTAGACGAGCAGTTGTCCGCGGCGGCACTGGGCGGTCTCGCAGAGCGCCAGCATCGAGTCCAGGTGGGCGCCGGCCCGCCGCCGGAAGGCCTCGTCGCCCTCACCGGACTGGATCAGCTTGCGCTGTTGTATGACGTCGTTGAGGCCGTATGCCATCCATGCCGTGGAGGGCAGGCCGTCACGGCCTCCTCGCCCGGTCTCCTGGTAGTAGCCCTCGATCGACTTGGGCAGGTCGAGGTGGGCCACGAACCGCACGTCCGGCTTGTCGATGCCCATGCCGAAGGCGATCGTCGCGCACACCACCAGGCCGTCCTCCCGCAGGAACCGGGACTGGTGCGCCGCGCGCGTGCCCGCGTCCAGACCGGCGTGGTACGGCACCGCCTCGACGCCGTTCTTGGAGAGGAACTCGGCTGTTTTCTCGACCGAGTTGCGCGAGAGGCAGTACACGATGCCCGCGTCGCCCGCGTGTTCCTCGCGCAGGAAGTTCAGCAACTGCTTCTTGGGGTCGGCCTTCGGCACGATCCGGTACTGGATGTTGGGCCTGTCGAAGCTCGCCACGAAGTGCCGGGCCGACGGCATGTTCAGCCGCTGGGTGATCTCCTGGTGCGTCGCGTGGGTGGCCGTCGCCGTGAGCGCGATCCGCGGGACGTCCGGCCAGCGCTCGCCGAGCAGCGAGAGGGACAGGTAGTCGGGGCGGAAGTCGTGGCCCCACTGGGAGACACAGTGCGCCTCGTCGATCGCGAACACCGCGATCTTGCCGCGCGAGAGGAGATCCAGGGTGGACTCCAGGCGCAGTCGCTCCGGCGCCAGGTACAGCAGGTCCAGCTCGCCGGAGAGGAACTCGGCCTCGACGACGCGCCGCTCGTCGAAGTCCTGCGTCGAGTTGACGAACCCCGCGCGCACGCCGAGCGCGCGCAACGCGTCCACCTGGTCCTGCATCAGCGCGATCAGCGGGGAGACGACGATTCCCGTGCCGGGTCTGACCAGGGCGGGGATCTGGTAGCACAGCGACTTGCCGCCGCCGGTCGGCATGAGGACGACCGCGTCCCCACCGGCCACGACGTGCTCGATGACCGCTTCCTGTTCGCCGCGGAAGGCGTCGTACCCGAAGACCCGGTGCAGCGCGGCCAGCGCCTCGCTGTCGGTCTGCTCCGATGTCCCGGTGATCCCTGTCATCTCGCTGATCCCGCCCGTCGCACCCATCGTCTGGTCCCCCGTACGTCGTCTCTCGACCACTGCCTCCACGATAGGGGTCCGCACTGACACCGCCGGAGTTATCCACAGACCCGATCCGGTGACTCTGCGTGACGACGTCCGGAAATCCCCGAAACCCGATCACCTGTGCGACGTCA
Organism: Streptomyces sp. NPDC050263; assembly: GCF_040655955.1. Classification (NCBI taxonomy): domain Bacteria; kingdom Bacillati; phylum Actinomycetota; class Actinomycetes; order Kitasatosporales; family Streptomycetaceae; genus Streptomyces; species Streptomyces sp. NPDC050263. The sequence continues at coordinate 71,821 of NZ_JBFAKW010000027.1, forward strand.
GCGGGCCCGGCCCCCACCTGGGGAACCGGGCCCGCTGCACTCACACCCCCAGGTCAGCGCACGAACACTCCCGCCTGGTTCGCCAGGTCCAGGAAGTACTGCGGCGCCACACCCAGCACCAGCGTGACCGCGACGCCCACGCCGATCGCCGTCATCGTCAGCGGCGACGGAACGGCGACGGTCGGGCCCTCGGGCCGGGGCTCGCTGAAGAACATCAGCACGATCACGCGGATGTAGAAGAACGCCGCGATCGCCGAGGAGATCACACCGACCACGACCAGCGGGGCCGCGCCGCCTTCTGCCGCCGCCTTGAACACGGCGAACTTTCCGGCGAATCCGCTGGTCAGCGGGATACCGGCGAAGGCCAGCAGGAACACCGCGAACACGGCCGCCACCAGGGGCGAGCGCCGGCCGAGCCCCGCCCACTTGGACAGGTGCGTCGCCTCGCCGCCGGCGTCGCGCACGAGGGTGACCACCGCGAACGCGCCGATCGTCACGAAGGAGTACGCGGCCAGGTAGAAGAGGACGGACGAGACGCCGTCCGGGGTGGTCGCGATGACACCCGCGAGGATGAATCCGGCGTGCGCGATGGACGAGTACGCCAGCAGGCGCTTGATGTCGGTCTGGGTGATCGCGACGATCGCGCCGCCCAGCATGGTGACGATCGCGACGCCCCACATGACCGGCCGCCAGTCCCAGCGCAGTCCGGGCAGGACGACGTAGAGCAGACGCAGCAGGGCGCCGAACGCGGCCACCTTGGTCGCCGCCGCCATGAAGCCGGTGACCGGGGTCGGTGCGCCCTGGTACACGTCGGGCGTCCACATGTGGAACGGCACCGCGCCCACCTTGAAGAGCAGCCCCATGACGATCATCGCCGCGCCGACGAGGAGCAGCGCGTCGTTGCCCATGGTGTCGGCGAGCGCCGGGTTCACGTTCTGGACGGTGCCGTCGACGACCTGCGCGATGGTCCCGTACGACACCGAGCCCGCATACCCGTACAGCAGTGCGATGCCGAAGAGGGTGAACGCGGAGGCGAACGCGCCGAGCAGGAAGTACTTGACCGCGGCCTCCTGCGACATGAGCCGCTTGCGGCGGGCCAGTGCGCACAGGAGGTACAGGGGCAGCGAGAACACTTCCAGGGCGATGAAGAGGGTCAGCAGGTCGTTGGCCGACGGGAAGACCAGCATGCCGGCGACCGCGAACAGCAGCAGAGGGAAGACCTCGGTGGTGGTGAAACCGGCCTTGACCGCGGCTTTCTCGCTGTCGCTTCCAGGTACGGACGCCGCCTGGGCGGCGAAGGAGTCGACCCGGTTGCCGTGCACCTCGGGGTCGAGCCGCCGTTCGGCGAAGGTGAACAGGCCGACCATGGCGGCCAGCAGGATCGTGCCCTGGAGGAAGAGGGCCGGTCCGTCGACCGCGATCGCGCCCATGGCCGCGATGCGCGCCTTCGTGGTGCCGTACCCGCCCTCCGCCAGCGCGACCACCGCGGCGAACGCTGCGGCCAGCGCCACGACGGACACGAACAGTTGTGCGTAGTAGCGGTGCTTGCGCGGCACGAACGCCTCGACCAGCACTCCGATGATCGCCGCGCCCACGACGATCAAGGTGGGCGACAATTGCCCGTATTCGATCTTCGGCGAGTCGATCTTCGAAATCGGGTCGGTCGCGGCTGCCGCCGTTGTCCACAGGCTGTGGACGGCTGATGCGCTCACTTGGCCGCCTCCACCTCGGGCTGGGGGTCCTTCTTCTGGACGTCGGACAGGGTCTGCTTGACCGCCGGGTTCACGATGTCCGTGACGGGCTTCGGGTAGACACCCAGGAAGATCAGCAGCGCGATCAACGGGACGACGACCGCGAGCTCACGCGCGCGTAGGTCCGGCATCGCCGAGACCTCGGGCTTCACCGGACCCGTCATCGTCCGCTGGTAGAGGACGAGCGTGTAGAGCGCGGCGAGGACGATGCCGAAGGTGGCGATGATGCCGATCGCCGGGTAGCGCGCGAACGTGCCGACCAGGACGAGGAACTCGCTCACGAAGGGGGCGAGTCCGGGCAGCGACAGCGTCGCCAGGCTGCCGATCAGGAAGGTGCCGGCGAGCACCGGGGCGACCTTCTGCACACCGCCGTAGTCGGCGATGAGCCGCGAGCCGCGCCGCGAGATCAGGAAGCCGGCGACCAGCATCAGGGCGGCCGTCGAGATGCCGTGGTTGACCATGTAGAGCGTCGCTCCGGACTGGCCCTGGCTGGTCATCGCGAAGATGCCCAGAATGATGAACCCGAAGTGCGAGATCGACGCGTACGCGACAAGCCGCTTGATGTCCCGCTGGCCCACGGCGAGCAGCGCCCCGTAGACGATGCTGATCACCGCGAGGACGAGGATGACGGGCGTCGCCCACTTGCTCGCCTCCGGGAAGAGCTGGAGGCAGAAGCGGAGCATCGCGAAGGTGCCCACCTTGTCGACGACCGCCGTGATGAGGACGGCGACGGGCGCGGTGGCCTCGCCCATGGCGTTGGGCAGCCAGGTGTGCAGCGGCCACAGCGGCGCCTTCACCGCGAAGGCGAAGAAGAAGCCGAGGAACAGCCAGCGTTCGGTGTTCGTCGCCATGTCGAGCGTGCCGTTGGCACGGGCTTCGGCGATCTCCGCGAGCGAGAAGTTCCCGGCGACCACATAGAGGCCGATCACCGCGGCCAGCATGATCAGACCGCCGACCAGGTTGTACAGGAGGAACTTCACGGCCGCGTAGGACCGTTGGGTGGACGCCGTCTCCTCACCGTGCTCGTGGGCCCGGTCCCCGAAGCCGCCGATGAGGAAGTACATCGGGATGAGCATGGCTTCGAAGAAGATGTAGAAGAGGAAGACGTCGGTGGCCTCGAAGGAGAGGATCACCATCGCCTCGACGGCCAGGATCAGGGCGAAGAAGCCCTGTGTCGGCCGCCAGCGCTTGTTTCCCGTCTCCAGCGGGTCGGCGTCGTGCCAGCCCGCGAGGATGATGAACGGGATCAGCAGCGCGGTCAGCGCGACGAGCGCGACCCCGATGCCGTCCACGCCCAGCTCGTACCTGACCCCGAAGTCCGCGATCCAGGAGTGGGATTCGGTGAGTTGGTAGCGGGCGCCGTCCGGGTCGAACCGGACCAGGACGACGACCGCTAGGGTGAACGTCGCAAGGGAGAACAGCAGCGCCAGCGCTTTGGCGGCGTTGCGCCGGGCGGCCGGGACGGCGGCCGTGGCGACCGCCCCGATCGCCGGGAGCGCCGCCGTCGCTGTCAGCAGAGGAAAGGACATCGGTATCAGACCGCCCTCATCAGCAGGGTCGCGGCGACGAGGATCGCCGCACCGCCGAACATCGAGACCGCGTACGACCGCGCGAAGCCGTTCTGGAGCAGGCGCAGCCGCCCGGAGAGACCGCCGACCGAGGCCGCCGTGCCGTTGACGACGCCGTCGACCAGGGTGTGGTCGACGTAGACCAGGGAGCGTGTGAGGTGCTCGCCGCCGCGGACCAGGACGACATGGTTGAAGTCGTCCTGGAGCAGATCGCGCCGGGCGGCCCGGGTGAGCAGCGATCCGCGCGGGGCGACGACCGGGATGGGGCTGCGGCCGTACTGGGCGTAGGCGATGGCCACGCCGATCACCAGGACGACCATCGTGGCGAGGGTCACGGTGAGGGCGCTGACCGGCGGGTTTCCGTGCTCGTCCCCGGTGATGGGCTCCAGCCAGTGCACGAAACGGTCCCCGATGCTGAACAGGCCGCCCGCGAAGACCGATCCGAAGGCCAGCACGATCATCGGGATCGTCATGGTCTTCGGCGACTCGTGCGGGTGCGGCTCGTGCCCGTGCTCGTCGGGCTGCCAGCGCTTCTCGCCGAAGAACGTCATCAGCATCACGCGCGTCATGTAGTACGCGGTGATGGCCGCGCCGAGCAGGGCGCATCCGCCGAGGATCCAGCCCTCGGTGCCGCCCTTGGCGAACGCCGCCTCGATGATCTTGTCCTTGGAGAAGAAGCCGGACAGCCCAGGGAATCCGATGATCGCGAGGTAGCCGAGGCCGAAGGTGACGAAGGTGACCGGCATGTACTTGCGCAGGCCGCCGTACTTGCGCATGTCGACCTCGTCGTTCATGCCGTGCATGACCGAGCCCGCGCCGAGGAACAGCCCTGCCTTGAAGAAGCCGTGCGTCACCAGGTGCATGATCGCGAAGACGTAGCCGATGGGGCCGAGGCCTGCGGCCAGCACCATGTAGCCGATCTGCGACATGGTCGAGCCGGCCAGCGCCTTCTTGATGTCGTCCTTCGCGCAACCGACGATCGCACCGAAGAGGAGCGTGACGGCCCCGACGACGGTGACGACCAGTTGCGCGTCGGGAGCGCCGTTGAAGATCGCGGCGGACCGGACGATCAGGTACACGCCCGCGGTCACCATCGTGGCCGCGTGGATGAGGGCCGAGACCGGGGTCGGGCCCTCCATCGCGTCCCCGAGCCAGGACTGCAGCGGCACCTGGGCGGACTTGCCGCAGGCGGCGAGCAACAGCATCAGGGCGATGGCCGTGAGCTTGCCCTCCGAGGCGTCACCGGCGAGACCCGGCTCCTCGAGCGTGCCGAGGAGCGGGCCGAAGGCGAACGTCCCGAAGGTGGTGAACATCAGCATGATGGCGATCGACAGGCCCATGTCGCCGACACGGTTGACCAGGAATGCCTTCTTCGCGGCGGTGGCGGCGCTGGGCTTGTGCTGCCAGAAGCCGATGAGCAGGTAGGAGGCGAGACCGACGCCCTCCCAGCCGACGTACAGCAGCAGGTAGTTGTCGGCCAGGACGAGGATCAGCATCGCCGCGAGGAACAGGTTCAGGTAGCCGAAGAAGCGGCGGCGCCGCTCGTCGTGCTCCATGTACCCGATCGAGTACAGGTGGATCAGCGAGCCGACGCCCGTGATCAGCAGCACGAACGTCATTGACAGCTGGTCGAGGCGGAACGCGACGTCCGCCTGGAAGCCCTCGACCGGGATCCAGCTGTACAGATGCTGGGTCAGCGTCCGGTGTTCGGCGTCCTTGCTCAGCAGGTCGCTGAAGAGGACGACACCGAGCACGAAGGAGACGGTCGACAGGAGCGTGCCGATCCAGTGGCCGACGGCGTCGAGTCGGCGACCGCCGACCAGGAGGACGGCCGCTCCGAGCAGGGGCGCCGCGATGAGCAGCGCAATCAGGTTCTCCACGTTTCTTCCGACCCCTTACAGCTTCATCAGGCTGGCGTCGTCGACCGAGGCCGAGTGGCGGGAACGGAACAGCGACACGATGATCGCGAGTCCGACCACGACCTCCGCGGCGGCGACGACCATCGTGAAGAAGGCGATGATCTGGCCGTCGAGATTGCCGTGCATCCGGGAGAAGGTGACGAACGCGAGGTTGCAGGCGTTGAGCATGAGCTCGATGCACATGAAGACGACGATCGCGTTGCGCCTGATCAGTACTCCCGTCGCACCGATCGTGAACAACAGGGCTGCGAGGTAGAGGTAGTTGACGGGGTTCACTTCGACGCCTCCTCGGTCCGCCGGGAGTTCGGCTTGAGGTGCGGCGGCTCGATCGGGGCCCGCTCCAGGCGCTCCTCGGCGCGCTGCTCCAGGGCCTTGAGGTCGTTGAGCGCCTCGGTGGACACGTCCCGGATCTGACCTCGCTCGCGCAGGGTCTTGCTGACTGTGAGCTCCGACGGGGTGCCGTCGGGCAGCAGGCCCTGGATGTCCACCGCGTTGTGCCGCGCGTACACGCCCGGCGCGGGCAGCGGCGGTACGTGTTTGCCCTCGCGGACGCGCTCTTCGGACAGCTCCCGCTGGGTCTTGGCCCGCTCGGTGCGCTCCCGGTGGGTGAGCACCATGGCGCCGACGGCGGCCGTGATGAGCAGGGCGCCGGTGATCTCGAAGGCGAAGACGTACTTGGTGAAGATGAGGGCCGCGAGGCCCTCCACATTGCCGTTCGCGTTCGCCTCGGCGAGGCCGTTGAACTCGGTCAGGGAGGCGTTGCCGATGCCGGCGATCAGCAGGATGCCGAAGCCGAGGCCACTGACCAGGGCCAGCCAACGCTGCCCCTTGATGGTCTCCTTCAGCGAGTCCGCCGCGGTGACGCCGACGAGCATCACCACGAAGAGGAACAGCATCATGATCGCGCCGGTGTAGACGACGATCTGCACGATGCCCAGGAAGTAGGCGCCGTTGGCGAGGTAGAAGACCGCCAGGATGATCATGGTGCCGGCGAGACAGAGCGCGCTGTGCACAGCCCTCTTCATGAAGACGGTGCACAGGGCGCCGATCACGGCGACGGTGCCGAGCACCCAGAACTGGAAGGCCTCGCCGGTGGAGGTGGAGTAGGCGGCGAGCTGCGCGGTCATGCCTCCGCCTCCTGGTCTTCGGGCTTCTCACTCTTGGAAGTGGCCACCTGGCGTTCCGTGCCGGGCGCGGCTTCCGTCACCAGGCCCCGGTAGTAGTCCTGCTCGTCCGTGCCCGGGTAGATGGCGTGGGGTGCGTCGACCATGCCGTCCTCGAGGCCGGCGAGCAGTTGCTCCTTGGTGTAGATCAGGTTGGCTCGGCTGGAGTCGGCGAGCTCGAACTCGTTGGTCATCGTCAACGCGCGCGTGGGGCACGCCTCGATGCACAGGCCGCACAGGATGCAGCGGGCGTAGTTGATCTGGTACACGCGCCCGTACCGCTCGCCCGGCGAGTAGCGCTCCTCGTCGGTGTTGTCCGCGCCCTCCACATAGATGGCGTCGGCGGGGCAGGCCCAGGCGCACAGCTCGCAGCCGACGCACTTCTCCAGGCCGTCCGGATGGCGGTTGAGCTGGTGCCGTCCGTGGAACCGGGGAGCTGTGGTCTTCTGCTGCTCCGGGTACTGCTCGGTCAGCCGCTTCTTGAACATGGCCTTGAAGGTCACGCCGAAGCCGGCCACGGGGTTCTGGAAACCGGGATCGGTCTCCTTGGGCTCCTCAGCCATCGGACGCCTCCTTTCCATCCATTGATCCGTCACTCACAGTGTCCACCCCGCCACTGACAATGAGCTCCCGCTCCCGGCGCGGACCGCGCCTGGGCACCGGCGGCAGCTCCTGTCCCGGCAGTGGCGGGACAGGGAATCCGCCCGCCATCGGGTCGAAGCCGGCGGGCTCGGCGGGAGCCTGGGCCTCCTTCCCCCCGCTGCGGAACATGTCCACCAGGAAGGAGAGCAACAGCAGGACCAGGACACCGCCGCCCACGTAGAGGGCGATGTCGGCGAAGTCGTAGTTCTCGTTGCGCAGGGTCCGCACGGTCGCGACGAGCATCAGCCACGTCACCGAGACCGGGATCAGGACCTTCCAGCCGAGCTTCATCAGCTGGTCGTAGCGGACGCGGGGCAGCGTGCCGCGCAGCCAGATGAAGAAGAACAGCAGCAACTGCACCTTGACGACGAACCAGAGCATCGGCCACCAGCCGTGGTTCGCACCCTCCCAGAAGGCGCTGATCGGCCAGGGAGCCCGCCAGCCGCCGAGGAAGAGGGTGGTCGACACGGCGGAGACCGTCACCATGTTCACGTACTCGGCGAGCATGAACAGCGCGAACTTGATCGACGAGTACTCGGTGTTGAAGCCGCCGACCAGGTCGCCCTCGGACTCCGGCATGTCGAAGGGGGCGCGGTTGGTCTCGCCGACCATCGTGACGATGTAGAGGATGAAGGAGACCGGCAGCAGCAGGATGTACCAGCGGTCGTGCTGCTGTTCGACGATCGTCGACGTCGACATGGACCCCGAGTAGAGGAACACCGAGGCGAACGCGGCGCCCATGGCGATCTCGTAGGAGATCATCTGCGCGCAGGACCGCAGGCCGCCCAGCAGCGGGTACGTGGAACCGGAACTCCAGCCCGCCAGCACGATGCCGTAGATGCCGACCGACGCGACCGCCAGGATGTAGAGCATCGCGATCGGCAGGTCGGTCAGCTGCATCGTGGTGCGCTGGCCGAAGATCGAGATCTCGTTGTCGGCCGGGCCGAAGGGGATCACCGCGATCGCCATGAAGGCCGGGATGGCCGCGATGATCGGTGCGAGGACGTACACCACCTTGTCCGCGCGTTTGACGATGAGGTCTTCCTTCAGCATCAGCTTCACGCCGTCGGCGAGCGACTGGAGCATGCCCCAGGGACCGTGCCGGTTGGGGCCGACGCGCAGCTGCATCCAGGCGACGACCTTGCGCTCCCAGACGATGGAGAACAGCACGGTCACCATCAGGAAGGCGAAGCAGAAGACGGCCTTGACGACGACGAGCCACCAGGGGTCGCGGCCGAACATCGAGAGGTCTTCAGCGGCGAAGTACGGGCTCATGCCTCCACCTCCTTGAGGGCGTCGGCGGCGAGCGTCGCCGGGCCGATACGGACGAGGGAGCCAGGTGTGGCCCCGGCGTCGGACGCGACGCCCCTACCGGTGGAGTTCAGCGGGAGCCAGACCACTCGGTCGGGCATCTCGGTGATCTGCAAGGGGAGTTCGACGACCCCGGCGGGCCCGGTCACGGCGAGCACGTCGCCGTCCTTGACGCCCGCCTCGGCAGCCGTGGCGGCCGACACGCGCGCGCGTGCGGCATGCCGGGTCCCGGCGAGCGCCTCGTCGCCCTGCTGGAGGACCCCCTGGTCTAGCAGCAGCCGGTGCCCGGCGAGGACGGCCTCCCCGGCAGCGGGTCGCGGCAACTGAGCAGCAGCCTCCAGAGGTTCGGTGGCCCGGGGGCCGTCCCAGGAGCCGAGTCGGTCGAGCTCCGCGCGCGTGGTGCGCAGATCCGGCAGACCGAGGTGGACATCCATGGCGTCGGCGAGCATCTGAAGCACGCGCGCGTCGCCGGGCGCCAGGCGGCGGGTCATCTGGTCGGGCTTCAGCGCCGCCTCGAAGAAGCGGACCCGGCCCTCCCAGTTGAGGAAGGCGCCCGCCTTCTCGGCGACCGCGGCCACCGGGAGGACGACGTCGGCGTGTTCGGTGACCTCGCCGGGCCGCAGTTCCAACGACACCACGAAACCGGCCTCGGCAAGCGCCTCACGCGCGCGTGCCGGGTCGGGCAGATCCGCGACCTCCACGCCCGCGACGAGCAGCGCCTGGAGTTCGCCGGACGCGGCAGCCTCGACGATCTGTCCGGTGTCGCGGCCGTAGCGGTGCGGGAGTTCGGCGAGGCCCCAGACCGCGGCGACCTCCTCACGCGCGCGTGGATCGATGGCCGGACGACCGCCCGGCAGCAGCGACGGCAGCGCGCCCGCCTCGATCGCGCCCCGCTCCCCCGCCCGGCGCGGAATCCACACCAGGCGGGCGCCGGTCGCCGAGGCGGCCCGGGCGGCGGCGGTGAGCCCACCGGCCACACCGGCCAGCCGCTCGCCGACGACGATCACCGCGCCCTCGGCCCGCAGCGCATCGGCGGCCTTGCCGCCCGCGTCCTCCAGGCCGACACCGCTCGCGAGCGCGTCCAGCCACTCCGTCTCGGTACCCGGAGCGGCCGGCAGCAACCTGCCGCCCGCCTTGTCCAGACCCCGGGTGGCGTGCGTGGCCAGGGAGAACACCCGCTGCCCGTGCTGCCGCCAGGCCTTGCGCAGCCTCAGGAAGACACCTGGTGCCTCCTCCTCCGACTCGAACCCGACCAGCAGGACGGCGGGGGCCTTCTCCAGGAAGGTGTAGGTAACGCCTGTACCGTCGAGGTCACGGCCGCGGCCGGCGACGCGGGCGGCCAGGAAGTCTGCCTCCTCGCCGCTGTGCACGCGCGCGCGGAAGTCGATGTCATTGGTGTCGAGCGCCACGCGCGCGAACTTGCTGTACGCGTAGGCGTCCTCGATGGTGAGGCGGCCACCGGTCAGGACACCGGTCCGGCCGCGCGACGCCAGCAGTCCCTGGGCGGCGATCTGCAGCGCCTCCGGCCAGGACGCCGGCACCAGGTCGCCCTCGGCGTTACGCACCAGAGGTGTCTCGAGCCGGTCCCGCTGCTGGGCGTAGCGGAACGCGAACCGCCCCTTGTCGCAGATCCACTCCTCGTTGACCTCGGGGTCGTTGGCGGCCAGGCGCCGCATGACCTTGCCGCGCCGGTGGTCGGTGCGCGTGGCGCAGCCGCCGGAACAGTGCTCGCACACGGAGTGCGAGGAGACGAGGTCGAAGGGGCGGGAGCGGAATCGGTACGCCGCCGAGGTCAGCGCGCCGACCGGGCAGATCTGGATGGTGTTGCCGGAGAAGTACGACTCGAACGGGTCGCCCTCACCGGTGCCCACCTGTTGGAGCGCGCCCCGCTCGACCAGCTCGATCATCGGGTCGCCCGCCACCTGGTTGGAGAACCGGGTGCAGCGGGCGCACAGCACGCACCGCTCGCGGTCGAGCAGCACCTGCGTGGAGATCGGGACGGGCTTCTCGTACGTCCGCTTGCGGCCCTCGAAACGGGACTCGGACTGGCCGTGCGACATGGCCTGGTTCTGCAGCGGGCACTCGCCGCCCTTGTCGCAGACCGGGCAGTCCAGCGGGTGGTTGATGAGGAGCAGCTCCATCACACCGTGCTGGGCCTTCTCGGCCACGGGCGAGGTGAGGTGAGTCTTCACCACCATGCCGTCCGTACACGTGATCGTGCAGGACGCCATGGGCTTGCGCTGGCCCTCGACCTCGACGATGCACTGGCGGCAGGCGCCGACCGGGTCGAGGAGCGGGTGGTCGCAGAAGCGGGGGATCTCGATGCCGAGCTGCTCGGCGGCCCGGATGACCAGGGTGCCCTTGGGCACGCTGATCTCGGCGCCGTCGATCGTCAGCGTCACGAGATCTTCCGGCGGGACCGCCGCCTCGCCGCCCCCGGACGGAGCGCTGGTGGTCACCGTCATGCGTTCACCTCCGTGTGCTTGTCCGCCCAGGCCGTCGACTTGGCGGGGTCGAAGGGGCAGCCGCGGCCCGTGATGTGCTGCTCGTACTCCTCGCGGAAGTACTTGAGCGAGGAGAAGATCGGCGAGGCGGCGCCGTCGCCGAGGGCGCAGAACGACTTGCCGTTGATGTTGTCGGCGATGTCGTTGAGTTTGTCGAGGTCGGAGAGGGCGCCCTTGCCTGCCTCGATGTCACGCAGCAACTGCACGAGCCAGTAGGTGCCTTCGCGGCACGGGGTGCACTTGCCGCAGGACTCGTGGGCGTAGAACTCGGTCCAGCGGGTGACGGCACGCACGACGCAGGTCGTCTCGTCGAAGCACTGCAGAGCTTTTGTGCCGAGCATGGAACCCGCGGCACCCACTCCTTCGTAATCAAGAGGGACGTCGAGGTGCTCGTCGGTGAACATCGGCGTCGAGGAGCCGCCCGGCGTCCAGAACTTCAGCCGGTGCCCGGGTCGCATGCCGCCGCTCATCTCGAGGAGCTGGCGGAGGGTGACGCCGAGCGGGGCCTCGAACTGGCCGGGGTTGGCCACATGCCCGCTCAGTGAGTAGAGCGTGAAGCCCGGGGACTTCTCGCTTCCCATCGACCTGAACCATTCTTTGCCGTTTTGCAGGATCGCGGGAACTGACGCGATCGACTCGACGTTATTCACCACAGTCGGGCACGCATAGAGGCCCGCGACCGCAGGAAAGGGGGGACGGAGCCGCGGTTGACCACGGCGGCCTTCGAGCGAGTCGAGCAGTGCGGTCTCCTCACCGCAGATGTATGCGCCGGCCCCGGCGTGCACGGTGAGTTCGAGGTCGAGTCCGCTGCCCAGGACGTTCTCGCCGAGGTAGCCCGCCGCGTAGGCCTCGCGCACGGCCTCGTGCAACCGCCGCAGAACGGGAACCACTTCACCACGCAGATAGATGAAGGCATGCGAAGACCTGATGGCATAACACGCGATCACAATGCCCTCGATGAGGCTGTGCGGGTTCGCGAAGAGGAGCGGGATGTCTTTACAGGTCCCGGGCTCCGATTCGTCGGCGTTGACAACTAGATAGTGCGGCTTTCCATCTCCCTGCGGAATGAACTGCCATTTCATTCCGGTCGGGAACCCCGCGCCGCCTCGCCCTCGCAGACCGGATTCCTTGACGTACGCGATCAGGTCGTCCGGCGACATGGCGAGCGCCTTGCGGAGGCCCTCGTATCCTTCGTGCCTTCGGTAGACGTCGAGGCTCCAGGACCTGTCCTCGTCCCAGAAGGCCGACAGCACGGGTGCGAGCAGCTTCTCGGGGCTGCTGCCTTTCAGCTCGGGTGCCAAGGTCATCACTCCCCCTCCTCGGCGGTAGGCCCTGCCGGGTGGGCCGGGTCGGAGGCCGATGTGTCCTGCGGCGCGTCGTGCGAACTCAGGTGCTCGGTGGGCGACGGCTCGTGCACCGCCCGGTCCTGCGGCTCGTCGTGCGGCCCGCCGTCCCGGGGGTGGACCACGCGCGCGGGTGCGGTCTCTCCCCTTGCCAGGCGAAGACCCACCAGCGACGCCGGTCCCGCACTGCCGCTCGCTTCGACGGCCCCGTCCCGCTCGTCGGGGAAGCCCGCAAGGATCCGGGCGGTCTCCTTGAAGGTGCACAGCGGCGCACCGCGGGTCGGCGAGACCGTGCGACCGGTCCGCAGGTCGTCCACCATGCGCTTCGCGCTCTGCACGGTCTGGTTGTCGAAGAACTCCCAGTTGACCATCACGACCGGCGCGAAGTCGCAGGCCGCGTTGCACTCGATGTGCTCCAGAGTGATCTTTCCGTCGTCGGTGGTCTCACCGTTGCCGACACCCAAGTACTCCTGGAGCTCCTCGAAGATCGCGTCGCCGCCCATCACCGCGCACAGCGTGTTGGTGCAGACGCCCACCTGGTAGTCACCGCTGGGGCGGCGCCGGTACATGGTGTAGAAGGTGGCGACGGCGGTGACCTCGGCCGTGGTCAGGTCCAGCACGTCCGCGCAGAACCGCATCCCGGTGCGCGTGACATGTCCCTCCTCCGACTGCACGAGGTGCAGCAACGGCAGGAGCGCGGACCGGGAGTCGGGGTAGCGGGCGATGATGTCGCGCGCGTCCGCCTCCAGCCGGGCTCGGACGTCGTCCGGGTAGGCGGGCGCGGGCAGTTCGGGCATGCCCAGGCTGACGCCCTGCTCGGAAGAAGAGGTGGTCACCGGTCGACGCCTCCCATCACGGGGTCGATGGACGCGACGGCGACGATGACGTCGGCGACCTGGCCGCCCTCGCACATCGCCGCCATGGCCTGCAGGTTGGTGAAGGACGGGTCCCGGAAGTGGACCCGGTAGGGGCGGGTGCCTCCGTCGGAGACGGCGTGCACCCCGAGCTCGCCCTTGGGCGACTCGACGGCCGCGTACGCCTGTCCCGGCGGAACGCGGAAACCCTCGGTGACCAGCTTGAAGTGGTGGATCAGGGCCTCCATGGAGGTGCCCATGATCTTCTTGATGTGGTCGAGGGAGTTGCCGAGACCGTCGGGGCCCAGGGCGAGCTGGGCGGGCCAGGCGATCTTCCGGTCGGCGACCATGACGGGCCCGGGCTGCAGCCGGTCCAGGCACTGCTCGACGATCCTGAGCGACTGGCGCATCTCTTCCAGACGGATCAGGAAGCGGCCGTAGGAGTCGCAGGAGTCGGCGGTCGGGACGTCGAAGTCGTACGTCTCGTAGTCGCAGTAGGGCTGTGCCTTGCGCAGGTCGTGCGGCAGACCGGTGGAGCGCAGGATCGGGCCGGTGGCGCCGAGGGCCATGCATCCGGCCAGGTCGAGATAGCCGACGTCCTGCATACGGGCCTTGAAGATGGGGTTCCCGGTGGCGAGCTTGTCGTACTCCGGGAGGTTCTTCTTCATCTTCTTCACGAACTCGCGGATCTGGTCCACCGCGCCGGGCGGCAGGTCCTGGGCGAGTCCGCCGGGGCGGATGTACGCGTGGTTCATCCGCAGGCCCGTGATGAGCTCGTAGATGTCGAGAATCATTTCACGATCACGGAATCCGTAGATCATGATCGTGGTCGCGCCGAGTTCCATGCCGCCGGTGGCGATGCACACCAGGTGGGAGGACAACCGGTTCAGCTCCATCAGGAGCACCCGGATGATCTTGGCTCGCTCGGTGATCTGCTCCTCGACGCCGAGGAGCTTCTCGACGGCGAGACAGTAGGCGGTCTCGTTGAAGAAGGACGTCAGGTAATCCATGCGCGTCACGAACGTGGTGCCCTGCGTCCACGTGCGGTACTCGAGGTTCTTCTCGATGCCGGTGTGGAGATAGCCGATGCCGCAACGGGCCTCGGTGACCGTCTCGCCCTCGATCTCCAGGATCAGCCGGAGCACCCCGTGGGTGGAGGGGTGCTGGGGGCCCATGTTGACGACGATGCGCTCGTCGTCGGCCCGGGCCGCGGACTGGACTACCTCGTCCCAGTCGCCACCGGTGACCGTATATACGGTGCCCTCGGTGGTCTCGCGCGCCGAAGCGGACGCGGCTGCTGACTGCGTGTTGCTCACGAGTACGACCTCCGCTGGTCCGGAGCCGGGATCTGGGCGCCCTTGTACTCGACGGGGATGCCGCCGAGGGGGTAGTCCTTGCGCTGCGGATGGCCCTGCCAGTCGTCCGGCATCATGATCCGCGTCAGGGCCGGGTGACCGTCGAAGACGATTCCGAAGAAGTCGTAGGTCTCGCGCTCGTGCCAGTCGTTGGTCGGATACACCGAGACCAGGGACGGAATGTGCGGGTCGGCGTCCGGAGCGCTGACCTCCAGGCGGATCAACCGGTTGTGAGTGATCGAGCGCAGGTGGTAGACGGCGTGCAGCTCGCGGCCCTTGTCGTTCGGGTAGTGCACGGCGCTGACGCCGGTGCAGAGCTCGAAGCGCAGGGCCGGGTCGTCGCGCAGGGTGCGGGCCACCCGGAGCAGGTGCTCGCGCTCGATGTGGAAGGTGAGCTCGTCGCGGTCGACGACCGTCTTCTCGATCGCGTTGTCGGGCAGGAGACCCTGTTCCTCCAGTGCGCCCTCGAGTTCGTCGGCGACCTCGTCGAACCAGCCGCCGTAGGGCCGGCTCGCCGCCCCCGGGAGCCGGACCGAGCGGACCAGGCCGCCATAGCCGGAGGTGTCGCCGCCGTTGTTGGCGCCGAACATGCCGCGCTGGACGCGGACCTCCTCGCCGCCTTGGCCGCGCTGGCCGGGGAGGTTGGAGGCGGAGAGATCCTTCTCGGGGTTCACCCCGTTCGACCCGTTCACCCCGTCCGAGGGGCCGTTCGCACCCTGGGTGCCGTTCGCGTCACTCACCGCAGCAGCCCCTTCATCTCGATCATGGGCAGGGCCTTGAGCGCCGCTTCCTCCGCCTCACGGGCCGCCTCTTCGGCGTTCACGCCGAGCTTGCTGTTCTGGATCTTGTGGTGGAGCTTGAGGATCGCGTCCATCAGCATCTCCGGGCGCGGCGGGCAGCCCGGCAGATAGATGTCGACGGGGACGATGTGGTCGACGCCCTGGACGATCGCGTAGTTGTTGAACATGCCTCCGGAGGACGCACACACGCCCATGGAGATGACCCACTTCGGGTTCGGCATCTGGTCGTAGACCTGCCGGAGCACCGGTGCCATCTTCTGGCTCACCCGGCCGGCGACGATCATCAGGTCCGCCTGACGGGGCGAACCTCGGAAGACCTCCATGCCGAAGCGCGCCAGGTCGTAGCGGCCGGCGCCGGTGGTCATCATCTCGATGGCACAGCAGGCGAGGCCGAACGTGGCGGGGAAGACGGACGCCTTGCGCACCCAGCCCGCGGCCTGCTCGACGGTGGTCAGCAGGAAGCCGCTCGGCAGCTTTTCTTCGAGTCCCATGGCTAAAGGCCCCTCAGTCCCATTCCAGGCCGCCGCGCCGCCATACGTACGCGTACGCGACGAAGACGGTGAGCACGAAGAGCAGCATCTCCACGAGCCCGAAAACACCCAGGGCGTCGAAGGTGACGGCCCAGGGGTAGAGGAAGACGATCTCGATGTCGAAGACGATGAAGAGCATCGCCGTCAGGTAGTACTTGATGGGGAAGCGCCCGCCGCCCGCCGGCGTGGGGGTCGGCTCGATCCCGCACTCGTAGGCGTCGAGCTTGGCCCGGTTGTACCGCTTCGGACCGATCAGCGTGGCCATGACCACGGAGAAGATCGCAAAGCCTGCCCCGAGGGCTCCCAGTACGAGGATGGGCGCATACGCGTTCACCGCTCCTCGCTCCTCTCAGTCGGCACTGACTGCTGGCGATGGCGTCGGACTCACATCAGCCCCACCGGCCCCACGAACCCCGCCCTTCTCGACGAAGATCGCGAACATGTGAAGCAGGTCACAAGCCCAACTGCCTCGCATCTTATGCCCGCCACTCTGTGATCTGCGACACGGGGTATTACACAAGCTTTGTGATCTCCACCACCTGATGAAGGATCATGAAGTCATATCAGCGGTGATCTTCGTACGCGAAGCGTCAGAGTGATCACAAGAAGTGACATTTTCACTCGTCGCCGCAGGCCACAAGGGGAGTCTCCATATCAAGAAGCTTCCCTTGCATGCAAATTGGAGATGGGCCCGGCGTCCTGATAGTGGGGCGCATTCACACACGAGAGGGAGCCGTGACCGAGGTGTGGACGCGTGCACGCGTTCACGAGCGGAATCGATCGCACCGCATGCGCGAGACACGGCCGTCCCGGTAACCGTTCCGTGACCTCCGCCACATTCATGAGAGGCGCGTAAGAAGGGGGCTTGGCCAACGGTCTCAACCGGTGGTAGGTGGCGGGCAATCCGGGCGTAACGACGAAAGCCCATGATCACAGGCTTGATCACCCGAGTCCGCAATGTCCGTTACGGCGTCAATAAAGAACCCTGGGCGAGGAATTTGGGGCATCCGTTGAACAACTGTGGCGCAGGACACGTTTCTTGTAGGTATGGAGGAGCCCCTGATACCGGTTGGACTCATGTCCCACACCGCTCACATACGCAGCCACCGGAAACCCCGCCGCAGCGCGTCGACGATCGCGATGCGGGCCGGAGTCGCCAGTGGTGTCCTCGGCACGCTGGCCGTCGCCACGGCGGCCGGTTCGGCCAACGCCGCCGAGCCGGTGACGCAGACGCTCGAACTGCCTGTGCTCACGGGCGACCTGGCCGCTCAGGTCGCACAGTCCGCTCAGGCCACACAGCAGGCCGCGGCGAACTACCAGTTGCAGGCCGAGCGCGACGCGGCCGCCGCAGCAGCAGCCAAGGAGGCCAAGAAGGACCTCGCCGACGCCAAGGCCGAGGCGACGAAGAAGGCCGAGGCCGCACGTAAGGCCGCCGCCGAGCGTGCCACGCGCGCCGCCGAGCGGACCGTGCTGTCCACTTCGGCGAGCGACAGCAGCAGTTCCAGCAGCTCGAGCACGTCCAACGCGACGGGTTCGGCCGCGGCTGTCATCGCCTTCGTGAAGGCACAGATCGGGGACGCCTACGTCTCCGGCGGCACCGGCCCCAACTCGTGGGACTGCTCCGGGCTCATGCAGACGGCCTTCAAGCAGGTCGGCGTCGACCTGCCGCGCGTCTCGCAGGACCAGTCGACCTTCGGTACCCAGGTGTCCCTGGACAACCTGCAGCCGGGCGACATCCTCTACTGGGGCAGCGCGGGCAGCGCGTACCACGTTGCCGTGTACGTCGGCGACGGCATGTTCGTCGGCGCGCAGAACCCGTCCACCGGCGTGGCCGAGAAGCCGCTGTCGTACGACCCGCCGACCGGAGCGGTGCGGGTGCTCTGACACCCCCTCGGCGCCCCTGAGGGCGCCTCACGCACGCAAGGGCCGCAGCCGCTCGGGGGCAGCGGCCCTTCGGGCTCCCTCCTGCCGCGCCCTGCCCCGCCGGCAGCCCCCCTGACGCCGACCGGCCCTGCCGACCGCTCTCAGCGCCCCTCAGACGCGCTGGGCCGCCTCTTCTGACGCACGTCGGGCCCACCGCCCTCGGCCGCCCCGACAAACCCCGCCGACGCCCGGAGCCCCGCTGGCGCCCGCAGCCCCGTCGGCGCTCCCTGTGCGGCTCGGATGCGCCCGCATGCGCCCGCATGCCCCGCTGACGCGCGGCTCCGCCAATCGTCGTCCTCCTGTGCTCGGGTGGGCCGACCGTCCCCGGGCACGCCTCGGCCCCGGGTCCGCCGTCTCGCTCGCGGCGCGGGGGGGGTGCCCCTATCTGTTTCGTCAACCTCGGTGGGGTCGGCTTGTAGGGGTTGATCCTGGCTTTCGGGAACGTCCCGCGAAGCGGGATGTTCG